>DMPJ01000201.1:0-8179 GCA_003456035.1 Planktothrix sp. UBA8402 | reverse complement strand
TTTAATTTATATTGTTGATTTAGGCGGTAATATTAGAAAAAATACAGATCCATCAAAAAGTATTCATAATGTTTTTGATATTAAAGTCGGAGTCAGTATTAATATTTTTATTAGAAAAAATAGATCTAATCAGTCTAAGAATACAAAAATTTATTATNNTGCTAGTGTTGATGAATTTTGGAGAAAGGAAGAAAAATTAGGATATTTAGATCAGTCACAAAGTTATAGTAATATTGAATGGTCACTGATTGATCCTGATCAAAAATATACTTGGTTAACAGAAGGATTACAAGATGATTTTGAAACTTTTATCCCTATCGGAAATAAAGAAAGTAAGTCATCAAAAATAGATAATATTAATGCAATTTTTAAACTTTATAGTAGAGGAGTAGCTACCTGTCGAGATTCCTGGGTATATAATTTTGATCCCATAAATCTTGCAGAGAATGTTAAACGGACTATATCAACTTATAATGAGCAAATGATCAGTTGGACACAGCGCATTGATCGTTCAGTAAAAATAGATGATTTTGTAACTAACAATGAAACTAAAATCAGTTGGTCTGAAGGAGTAAAAATTTGGTTAAATAGAGAATTTAAAATAGAGTATAATTCCAACTTTATTAAGCAATCTCTTTATCGGCCATTTACTAAATATTATCTATATTTTAATGCTCAATTAAACGAGCGCCGTTATCAATTTCCTTTAATATTCCCTACACCTGAAACTGAAAAAGAAAATTTTATTATTTCTATTGCTGGCGTTGGTGATAGAAAAGGATTTGGTTGTTTTATCAGTAAATTTATTATTGCTTTAGACTTTGCTTTTGAAAAAGCTCAATGTTTCCCCTTCTACACCTACGACGAAGACGGAACAAACCGAAAAGAAAATATTACCGACTGGTCACTTGAACAATTCCAAAACTATTACCAAGATCCGACTATTACCAAATGGGATATCTTCTATTATACCTATGGATTATTGCATCATCCCACCTATCGTGAACGCTATGCCGCCAACCTAAAACGAGAACTTCCTCGCATTCCCTACGCCCCAGATTTTCGCGGTTTTGCTGATGCTGGAAAACAATTAGCAGACCTACATCTTAACTATGAACAACAACCCGAATATAGCCTTAAATTTATTGAAAATGATCAAGTTCCGTTAAATTTGCGGGTGGAAAAAATGAAACTCAATAAAGACAAAACCCAAATTATTTATAATGAATTTCTTACCTTGAATGGTATTCCTCCCGAAGCATTTCAATATCGTTTAGGAAATCGTTCTGCGTTAGATTGGGTGATTGATCAATATCAAGTTAAAATTGATAAACGTAGTGGAATTGTTAATGATCCTAACCGTTTAGATGATGAACAATATATTGTTAGGTTAATTGGTCAAGTGATCACTGTTAGTTTAGAAACTGTTAAAATTGTTAATAATTTGCCCGATTTTGGATTATCTGAATGGACAAAGCCCTGAAGGGCTTACTACGGTAATATTTTTCAACGTAGTAAGCCCTTCAGGGCTTAATCCCCAGTGGTTTATAACCTTCTCATTAACCGCTTATTATTCATCAAGATTCTACCTAAAAACCCGAAACTGAGGCTCTGTCTAAGGTTAATAGAAGGCGGAGAATAAGATGCGCTGAAGCGCAACAACGGGATGATTTATAGATGATTTTGGATGATTTTTGCTGTTTTTTCTCCGGTTTTTTCCCAACTAAATTGTTTAACTTGTGCTAATCCTAATTGTCTTAAATGCGATCGCATTTCTGTATTATTGACTAAGGTTTCCATCGCTTCTGTAATTTCTTCTACTTGATAAGGATTAACATATAATGCCGCCTTTCCTCCCACTTCAGGTAAAGAAGATAGGTTAGAGGTAATAACAGGAGTTCCACAAGCCATGGCTTCTAAAACTGGGAAACCAAAGCCTTCCCAAAGACTGGGAAAAACAACAGCAATGGCTTGATTAATTATTGTAGTTAATTCATCAGTCGGAACATAATTTAAAAACTTTACTTGTTGAGTTAATTCTAACTCTTGAACTTGCCTTTTAAGTTCCGGGGTATAGGTTTCATCCGTTGGGCCAGCTAACCATAATTCATATTCTGATGAATTTTTTAAGCCAGCAAAAGCACTAATTAATCGAGACACATTTTTATGAGCATCATGACGACCAATATAGAGAAAATAATTACTGGTTGGTAAGTCTAAAAATTGAAATCGCTGCGGGTTGTATGCGAGGGAAATGGGTGTGATTTTGTGTTCGGGAATGTTAAAAAACGCGATTAAATCTTCAGCCGTTGCGATAGAATTACAGACAATATGTTCAGCTTGGGATAATACCAAAGGAATATAATATTTAAAATAAGCTGTTAACCGAGAACCTCGCCTGGGAAACCTTAACGGAATTAAATCATGAGCCATTACAATAGACCGACACCCAGAATATAAAGGTGTTTCTGGAACTGGAGAAAATATCAAATTTCCCTTTAATTGCTGATAAATTTTAGGGAGTTTAAACTGTGTCCAAAGTAACCGTCTAAGATGTCCCTTTGTTCCTTGGTCGGGGGTCATATTATTAGGAACAGAATAACAGGAATAATCAGGTTTTTCTTGAGAGGTTAATAAGGTAGGTTGCAAAGGTTTTAAAGCGGGTAAAATATGACTAGCATAAATAGATATTCCTGTAGGTTCAGGAATTAAAAATGATAAATTAATCAGGAGTGAATTACTCATAAATTTAATTACTAATTCAAAACATTACTGAATATATAATAGCTTATTCCTGATATTTTTAACAATAAAATTTACAACTCCTTTGAGTTTATACCAAGATTTTTTAGGAGTAATTAATAGTGTAATTAAACCTATAAAACTAATTCTAAATAACCAATACAATAAAATAACTTTAGAGGTATGTTTATAAAGACTGAGTAGATAACTGTAAATACTGTATTGAAGTTTAAGGTTAGGGTTTCTCTGGGTAATAGATGAAGTCTGATGAAATACTTGAATTTGTGCAGTAATACCGATTTGATGTCCTTGGTTTCGATACCGTAAACAGAAATCAAAATCTTCATAATAAAGGAAATATTGGGGATCAAATTGAGGACATTCTTTAAAGTTTTTGAAATTAACTAATAAACTGCATCCCGATACCCATTCTGTTAACTGGTAAGGTTGATTTTGCAATGTTTCTGATAGTTGATTACAGACTTTAATTATGCCTGTTTTTGGGTTGAATTGTCCTCCTGTAAACTCTAATTCTCCTTTAGAATTGTAAATAACTGTTCCTAAAATAGATAATTCTGGGTAAGATTTAAAGAAATCAACCGCTTGAGATAGGGTATTTTTAGATAAATAAGCATCAGGATTAATTAACCACACAATGGCTTGAGAATCTTGTTGATAAACCCAATTTAACCCAATATTACAAGCTCGACCAAAGCCAATATTTTCGGGAGCATCTAATACTAAAATAGAGGGAGATTTTAACTGATGAATAGAGACATCATCGAGAGAATTATTGATAATAATTACTTGATAATTTATCCCATGTAGAGAGGTTTCATGCAACGTCTCTACAAGAGAATTAATTAACCTTTGAATCAATTCGGTTGAGTAATAATTAACCGTTATCGAGTAAATCACGCTAATTCAATTTGACTATCATCTCCAATCATAAACCGTAATGCTTTCGGTCGTTGAGGTGCGGTACTTAAACTGGCTCGACGGCCAATAACCGTATCGACAATGCGTTGATTAATCCCAATAATTTTAGCTTCACTTAATATTACACTATGCTCGATTTCAGCATCAATTAAAGTGACTTTATTCGCAACACTACTATAGGGGCCAACAAAGCAGTTTTCTAAATAGCAATTTTCCCCAATAATTACTGGCCCTCGCACACTACAGTTAACTAATTTTGTGCCTTGACCAATTTTAACCCGTCCTAAAATATGACTATTTTCGTCGATTTCTACTGCTACATCGTAGGTAATACAGGAATCTAAAATAATTTGATTTGCACTGAGTAAATCATCTTTTTTCCCCGTATCTAACCACCAACCTTCTAAACTACAAGCCTCAACACTTTTGTGATCATCAATCAATTGTTGAATTGCATCGGTAATTTCCAGTTCTCCCCTGGCGGAAGGTTGGATTTTAGCGATCGCATCATGAATAGTTTTATCAAAAAAATAAACCCCCACCAATGCTAAATTTGAAGGGGGAACTTGGGGTTTTTCTACTAACTTTAATACCCGTCCTTGATCATCAACAACAGCTACCCCAAAGGCACTGGGATTAGTTACAGTTCGCAGTAAAATTAACGCATCCAGTTGTTGTTGTTTAAACCTTTCAAAAAACTGATTTAATTGACTTTCAATTAAGTTATCTCCCAAATACATAATAAAAGGAGAATCCCCTAAAAATGGTTGCGCAACTTTAACTGCATGGGCTAATCCGGCGGGTTGATCTTGTAAAATATAGGTGATTTTTGCTCCAAAGCGATCGCCATTTCCGGTTAAATTTTTAACTTCTTCTCCAGTTTCTGGACTAATAATAATCCCAATTTCTGTAATTCCAGCCGCTACAATTCCTTCAATTCCATACCATAAAATCGGTTTATTAGCGACGGGAACTAATTGTTTTGCCCCGGTGTATGTCAAGGGGCGCAACCGAGTTCCTTTTCCACCTGAAAGAATTAGTGCTTTCATAGTTAATAATTAATGGTTAATAGTTGACAATTAATCAGTGTAGAATTTCTGAAAACATCCTGTAGAGAAGCACCCTGGAACATCTCTACTGTTTTAATTGTTGTAACATTTTACGCAGTCCTTGTCGCCATTGGGGAGGATGATTTCCCAGAACATTGGCTAATTTTTTCCCACTTAAAACTGAATAGGCGGGACGACTCGCCGGAGTTGGATATTCGGCTGTTGTAATTGGGATTACCCGTTCAATTTTTAGGGGAAAACCTAATAGTTTGGCTTCTTCAAAAATTGCGATCGCAAAATCATACCAACTGGTAACACCACTATTTGTACAGTGATAAATTCCGTAGGTTTGGGTATTCAAAAGGGGCATTAATTGAACAATTGATAGTGCTAAATCCCCTGTCCAAGTCGGACTTCCAACTTGATCACTAACAACGCGAATTTCTTCCCGTTCTTTCCCTAAACGTAACATGGTTTTGACAAAATTTCCGCTTCCACCCACACCATAAACCCAAGCAGTTCTGAGAATTGCAAATTTAGCTTGGGTTTCTTGAATAGCAATTTCTCCGGCTAATTTTGATTCCCCATAAACACCCAAAGGGTGAGTCAGATCAGTTTCAAGATAAGGATGGCTTTGAGTTCCATCGAAGACATAATCCGTAGAAATGTGAATCAATGTTGCATCTAATTGTTGACAGGTTTTGGCTAAAATACCTGGTGCAATTCCATTAATTTTAATTGCTAATTCCGGTTCACTTTCTGCCTTATCAACTGCGGTATAAGCGGCGGCATTAATCACCCATTCCGGTTTAATTTCCTCAATTAACCTTTCAATTTCTTGGGTTTGAGATAAATCCAGGGTATCTCGTCCTACACAGACTAACGACCCCATAGAAGCGAGGAAAGGCTGCAATTCTTGACCGAGTTGACCATCTTTTCCGATCAATAAAATTTGTTTCATGAGAAAAACTCCGCCGTTTTTAAAGGTTGACCCTCTTGATCTTTTACTGATAAAATTGGTGTAATTCCATCTAACGGCCAATCAATGCCAACGTCAGGATCATTCCAAAGCAAAGATCGCTCATAGTTCGGTGCATAATAGTCTGTAGTTTTATATAACACTTCAGCAATATCTGAAGTTACTAAAAACCCATGAGCAAATCCAGGGGGAACCCAAAATTGTCGCTTATTTTCTCCACTAAGAATGCAACCAACCCACTCTCCAAAATGGGGAGAACTTTTTCTCATATCTACAGCAACATCAAAAATTTCACCCGCAACAACACGCAATAATTTACCTTGGGTTTGTTGGATTTGATAATGTAAACCTCTCAAAACTCCTTTAACAGAACGGGAATGATTGTCTTGTACAAACTCCGAGGTAATTCCTGTTTTTTCGGTAAAATTTTTCTGGTTAAAGCTTTCAAAGAAAAAGCCTCTTTCGTCTCCAAAGACTTTGGGTTCGATGATGAAAACATCTGGAATTTTTGTAGGAGTAATAGTCATTTTTAGATGAAATTGTGATCAGCGACTAAACATTGTACCAAATTGTTGCTACTTGATCAGAACTGAATTCAAGGTTAGTCTTTTTCAAGCATAATCTTGAATTCTCCCTTTAACGGGATAAATTCATGATGATCCCGATTATAGACCCACGCTTTAATTGTTGTGTTTCCCAACCCATAACGCCATTGTACAGCAGGAATTTTAATTTCCCATCGCGCATAATTATAAAGTGGAGAATCCAATACTTGAGCAATATCTGGACTATTTAAACCAACATTAGCATTGGCAAAAAAGGTGTGTTGGTTTCCCTGGGAAAAAAAGACGAGTTGAGGTTGATTTTGTTGCTGGGGAAAAATTGCCCAACCTTTTAAGCTAAGGTCATTTTTGGGCTTTAATTTTAATGGTTGATCACCAGAAAGAGGAAAATCAATATAACCATAAAGTTGTTCTGATTTTGTTTTGAATGTTATATTATTTGCCCAATTTCTGAGTTTAATTCTCTGGAGTTGTTTAACACCATCTTGAATCCACCAAGTTGTTTTACTTAATCTTAATAAGCAACGTTCAGGATGGGTTTTAAAGAATTTAGATTCTTCTAAATAGTTAATCAATTCTAAGCAGGTTTCACCCCGTTGTTTATTGATTAAATCCGTTTGAGCTTGAGCGATCGCTATTTCTGATTTTACCGCTATTAAACAGACTAAAATTCCCCCGATAAAACTATAAATTAGTTTGGGATAATAATTTCTATTTAAAAAATTACCTTGGGAAATAATTATAAACCAAAGTTGAATAACGGTAATAATTAACAGTAAAGAATGAGTGGTATATCGAGAGGTGGAAATCGCATAATTTGCCCCATAATCATAACGACCTAATGTTATTAAAACTGAACACAATATACCAAATATTCCAATACAAAACCAAGGAGAACAGGATTTAAGTAAATATTCTTGATCTTTTCGATTAATGAAACAGTAACATCCTAATCCGATAAAATTTAATATAATTATTAATCCTAGATAACTACTGAAACTGTAGGAATTCGTCAGAGGTGCAGCAATTAAATTAAAGAAGAAGTGAATAGAAGTAAACAATCTTTCCAGGAAGGTTAGATTAATTATTTTGGTTTCTTGAGTATATCCTATTGAGTAAATTAAACTCGAAATTGCAAATAAAGTTATCCAAAAAGTTAGATATTTTTTTCTTTGATTTCCTAATTTTGAAATAACTATAACTGAAGGAATTAAAGCTAACCAACTCATTAATCCTTGTGCAGATGAAAAACTAGCAATTAAACAAGGAATCGCAGCTAGTAAAAGTTTTGTTTTGGGCTTAACTTGATTTTGAGTTAGACCAATTATAATTAATAATACTACAGACTTAACCCCCCCTTGCCCCCCCTTGCTAAGGGGGGAGACTAGAAGTGTTGAGTTTTTATCTGGAATTGGGATTAAAATAAAACAACTTAGAATTACACAAAAATTGATTAAAAATAAAGCAATTTGAAACCCCCAAAGCCAGTTTTCCGATTGAGCTAAGGAGAAAAATATTAAAGCTGTTAATAAATTAGTAAAATCAAAGAAATAGTTTTGATTTTTTGAGGTATTAGCAGAAATTTTATATAACAATATGAAACGTTATTATTGCTAAACACAAACTAAAAAAAAGCTCTAATTTAATATTCCAACTAGAAATAAATCCTAAAGCAATAAAAATTAAGCGCGGAAATAAGATTCGATGGTTATTATGGAGTTCAAATAAGTCTTTAAATTGTAATGTTCCTGTGGCTGTTTTTTCCAATAAAGCAGGTACAACCCACTGATCATAAAAGGGAACATTCACACCAAAATAAATAATAAATCCCGTAACTACAAGAATTGGAATTAAATATAGCTTAGAAACCGGGTTTCTCATTTATCTTTCTGTTAATAGCAAAGGTT
>DMPJ01000140.1:979-3373 GCA_003456035.1 Planktothrix sp. UBA8402 | reverse complement strand
TGAAAAAACCTGGGTTGAATTTGATCACCATGAATTTAGAATTATCCGAAAATCTAGGGGAATTCAATATCCTTTACAGTCGGGTTCTCTATCCAATATTATCGGTGTTTTTATGGAAAAAAAAGAATCTAAATATCAGGTGGTAATTCGCACCACTTCCCAAACCTATAGAATTGGCGAAGTATTTGTGGCCGAGGAATGCGCCTGGTTAACCCAAGAAATCCAAGATTGGCTTTATCCTCGGTAAAGAAACCGGGTTTCTCAATACTAAACAACGGAGAGGGAGGGATTCGAACCCTCGGTACGGAGTTACCTGCCGTACAACAGATTAGCAATCTGTCGCTTTCGACCGCTCAGCCACCTCTCCAAGCGTGACAATTAAATATACTAACAGATAATTTTGGGTCTGTCTAGGGGGGGAGTAAAAATTTTTTGGTTATAGCAATTCTGGCTATCATCCCAGAGACTTGACCCTCCTCTAGTCCACGCCAGGAAATCACTCCCATTACCACCAGAAGAAACAAGGTAGACTGTTGATTAACCCTTTTCAGCCTTTTTTCAAGCTGTCCCATGAACAGACAAGACTTTTTAGATCGGTATCAAGCGGGAGAGCGCAATTTTACCTATATTGATTTAAGTGGGGTGAATCTAAGCGGTGTCAATTTGCAAGATATTAACCTCACAGGGGCGAACCTGACGGGCGTTAACCTCAGTTGGGCGGTATTAAGCCAAACTCAGTTAGTAGGGGTGTGTTTTCGGCGGGCTGATTTACGCAATACGGTATTAACGCGGAGTAATCTAAATCAAAGCAATTTGAGTGGTGCAAATTTGACCAAAGCGGACTTACGATTTGCCACATTAAAACAAGCGGATTTGAATTGGGCGGTTTTGATAGAAGCGGATTTAAGTAATACGGATTTAACGGGTGCGAAATTAGATCAAATTAATTTAGAAAAAGCAAAATTAAATCATGCTTTATTAATTGGTGCAGAATTAATGGAGGCAAATTTAACCCATGCGAGTTTAATTGCGGCGAATTTAACCGGGGCGAATTTACGAGAATCCCGATTAACTGGGGCAAATTTAAAAGATGCAATTCTAGCTCAATCTAATTTAACTGAAGCTGACTTAAATGGTGCCACTTTAAGGTCGGCTAATTTAACTGGGGCTGATCTGCACCGAGTTGTATTAACTGGAGCAGATTTAACTGATGCTGTCCTTGATGGTGCGGATTTAAGTCGAGGAAATTTAACCGGAGCTTATTTATTAAAAACCAGTTTTAAAAAGGCTTATTTATTACGCGCAAATTTAGAGGAAGTTTATCTATTATGGTCAGATTTAACCGAAGCAAATTTAAGGGGGGCGAACTTACGTCGGGCGGATTTAAGCGGAGCTTATTTGGGCGATACAATTTTAAGTGAAGCGGACTTACGCGATGCTTTATTAATCGAAAGTCATTTAATTAGAACTAATTTAGAAGGAGCTAAGTTAACCGGGTGTTGTATTCATAATTGGGAAAAATCAGAAGTTGAACTGAATAAGGTGGAGTGTGAATATGTTTATACTGAATTTGACTATACTAATAAAAAACCCAAAAATCGTTATCCGAGTGATCGAGATTTTTTACCTGGGGAGTTCGGTCAAGATTCCCCGCAAGATAGCCAGTTAATTCCGGTGGAATTTACGGAATATCCGAATTGGGAAGCCTTGGTTTATACTTTGGTTAAGGTGGCAGATGACAGTCATGAACTTGAGTTAATGATTCAAGGATTTGAAACCAAACCGGATGGTTTTTTACTTCAGGTTAGAGCTAATCATTTAGTTAATGCTAAACTTATGAGTCAACAAATTTTAAATTCTTATCCCTTAATGAAGCAGAAACTTTTACAGAAGCGATCGGATATTTTGGGATTATTAAGTTTAGAGGTTCCTATTTTTAATGCCGAGGAAGATTTGGATGCTATTCCGGAAGCGGTGATCTCTCCTGCTATAATTGAAGGTAATAATCATCAAACTTTATATCAAGAAGTTTCTCGTCAAATTCAAGGGATTTTGCGATCGCAGGAACCGGAAAAATTTGTGGTAAGTGTACAGAGATTATTGGATTTTCTGGCTAAAAATGGTGTGGAACTTGAGGATCTTCAACATCAAGTTATTATTCAAGGTATTGTTCAACGCGCTCAAAAAGAACCTCTATTTAAGGAGAATTTATTCCGTTGGGAACAGGTCGCAACTCCTTCGGAGCGAGTTTCGTTGATGGGGGAATTAGTTAGATTTGCGATCGCTCTTTTATGGGAAGAATAATTAACAGCTTCAGCAGTGCGAGCGTCCTCGCTCGCTAACAAATAAATATCACAATATCACAATATCACAATATCACAATATCACAATATC
>DMPJ01000140.1:0-972 GCA_003456035.1 Planktothrix sp. UBA8402 | reverse complement strand
TCACAATATCTCAATATCTCAATAATTAAGATAAAATTAACTGAGCAAAATTATCAATCTGCTCCGTTGCACTAAATTCTTCAAAGTAACGACGAACAGGAGGCGGAAACACTTCAAAACTAAATTGAGTATCTCCGTTAGCAATATCCGCCCAAAAATAACGCAAATGGGGAACTAATTCTTCCGCTTCTTGAATAGTTAATCTTAACGGTGGATTTGTTAATAANNTTCATCATAAAAGGAAAAGAACGCTCCGCCATCCATTCCCGGGATTTTAACGGTAAATCCGGCCAATCTTCAACGGCTGTAATCCGATAAGATTCTATTTGTAAAACCTGTTTTCCCTGAGAATTAGTATTAACATGAATCACGCGATAGGGATGGGGATAACTGACTAATGATCCGGTTGTAATATCATAAATTCCTTGCCATTCGGCAATATCTTGAACGTGCAAATGTCCGGTAAAAACTAACTGCACCCCCGCCTGTGTTAAAATCTGTAAAAAACGCGGAGCATTTTCTAACATATACCGTCGCCCTAAAGGATTCGTCGCCTGTCCGGGTAAATGTTCAATCACATTATGATGTATCATGACAAAAACCAATTGATTTTCGACTTGGGATAAAACCTGTTCTAACCACTCTAACTGTTGTTCTTCTAAACAGCCTATTTGATTGCCATGATCATCAAAATGATTGGAATTTAACCCAATTAATTGTAAACCAGGTAAAATTTCCTNNTTTATCCAAAATCACGATAATATTGGGGAAATTCTTTCAAACCAATTGAATTTTTAGAGCTTTCTAATGCCGGAAGATCATGATTTCCAGGAATAACATAAACCGGATAGGGTAGTTGACTTAACCGTTGACTTAACCATTGATGATTTTCCCTTTCTCCATGTTGAGTTAAGTCCCCTGGTAATAGCAGGAAATCTAAATCTAATTGTCCTAAATGTTCTAATGCCAATT
>DMPJ01000305.1 GCA_003456035.1 Planktothrix sp. UBA8402 | reverse complement strand
CCAATCTGTTAAAATAGATTCATCGGGTAACTCATACTGAACTAATATTTCATTGGGAATTTCAACCGCATCAACGCTTTGATAATGTTCTTCTAAAACCCGTTGTAAAATTAACCCCATTTCTGTTAATTTTAACCCGGGAGGAACTAGGGCGGTAAACCCTAAGCGTCCGACTAATTTTCCGGCGCGAATTTGGAATAATTGAACACAGGACTGTTTAGAATTAGCCGCCAGTGCGATCGCATCACGGGAAACTCGATCATCGGGTAAAGAGACTTTTTGCTCTGTNNTCTGCATTTAAACATTCTAATCCTTGAATTTGATCTCTAATTATAGCAGCAGTTTCAAAGTTTAATATTTCCGATGCTTGTTCCATTTGTTCGGTTAAATGATCAATCAATTCATCCGATCTTCCTTGAAAAATCATCGCCACTTTTTGGACAATTTTTCGATAATCTTCAGGAGAAATTAACAGTTGACAAACCCCAGGACAGCGACCAATATCATAATTTAGACAGGGACGATCTTTAAATAGAGGTTTTGGACGTTGACGTAGGGGAAAAATCCGTTGAGTTAAATGCAAAGTATTTCTTAATATCCTGGTATCCACATAAGGGCCATAATAACGGTCTTTAATATTTCCTAAACGACGTTTACGAGTAATAAAAATTCGAGGATAATCTTCCGACCAAGTAAANNAATACACAAATAGGGATATTTTTTATCATCTTTTAGCAGAACATTAAAATGGGGTTGATGTTGTTTAACTAAATTGGCTTCTAAGGCTAAGGCTTCCGCTTCTGTGTCGGTGACAATAAACTCTATTTCAGTAATTTGTTGTATCATTAAAGAAATTCTAGGGGTGTGATCATGCTGTTCTCGAAAATAGGAACGCACCCGCGATCGCAATTTCTTAGACTTACCAATATAAAGAATATTATCCTGAGCATCTCGCATTAAATACACCCCCGGAACCGGAGGAATATCTCGTAACTGTTTTTCTAAACGTTCAGGATCTTTAATCAGAGGAGAAGTTATAACAGATGGCATAGTTAGATTTAGACTTGAATGTAATCAATTAAACTGCTATAATATTATTATAACAAAACTTTTGTTAGAGTTATTTAAAATTAGGATATAATTATGATTCAGGAATTAATTGATCGCAACTTATTATTAGACATAGGAAAAAAATTACTTAATTTGACTTATGAATATACAGTTAAAGAATTACCTAACCGGATTGATCAAGAATTAGCTCAATTATCAGGTGGTCAAGATTGGTTTAATCAGTTATAATTGAAAAACAGCTAAATTTAAGGTTCAGGTGTTGATGATGGTTCAAGCTCCTCCTTTAATCACAATAGCAACGGATACCTGGGTAAAAGCGACCTGGGAAGAATTTTTAGCCCTAGCCGAAAATCCTCAGTATGCTGAGGGTAAATTTTATTATGATCAAGAATATCTGAGGATAGAAATGGCACCACTAGGTTCAGCACACGGACACGATAACACAATTCTGTCAACGGTAATCTTAATTTATGCGGCTTTAAAAAATATTCGGATTAAAGGATTTACTAACACATCTTTCCGAAAAATAGGGATGCGAGAAAGTCAGCCCGATATCGGGTTTTATATCGGGGATAACTTCCAATTTCCGCCTCGCAATAATTCCCCGATTAACTTAGATGAATTTACAGCCCCTAACTTAATTGTTGAAGTGGCTGCATCATCTTTTGTTGATGATATTGGTCGAAAAAGATTACTATATGAAAAATTAGGAATCCAAGAATATTGGGTTGTTAATGTTGAAGATAACACCATATTAGCCTTTGCTGTCGAAAACCAAGGGAGTCGATTAATCGAAGAATCAATCATTTTACCCGGATTAAAAATAGCCTTAATAATTGAAGCCCTGCAACGTTCTCAAACCGAAGATGATGGAACAATTACACGCTGGTTGATGGGTACTATTAATTCTCAATAAATCAAATTAGTCAAAATCTCGCCACAACTAAATTTATTTAATCTCTCCATTACTAGCTATTTTGGCAAAAAGTGTGCTACTGCTTCCACGAATGAACTTGACAATCATAAAAACATAATTTTTATGTTAAGGTTTTGAAAACCAGTTTCCAGAAAATTAATCTTTAATGCTATTTTGGACAGAATCCTGGCAGATTATGAACGCTTTCTATTCCTAATGATAGATATTTTCTATTAAGGGATCAGAAGGGTGATAAATTTAAAAAAAATACTACTACAGGGCATGAAATCTAAGTGATCTGTACAGCATGAAGGAGAAATCCAGATATGAGTCAGCACCTTTTCCAGAAAGATTCTAATTACACCCCCAGGTTTTATCCTGTATGGGAAGATTTAAGCCGAAATGCTATTGTGGACAGAATCCTGACAGATTATGAACGCTTGGTAGCAGAACGGAATTGTTTAGATAAACAAATTGAAAAAGCCCATCAAGAAATTAATCAACTGAAAACAGCACTTGCTAGTTCTAGCTTAGTTTCCATTCATTTAGAGAATGAAAAGATCAATCGCATCCAAGAACGATATGATCAAATGACCCAGGTTTTAGAACAAGCAGAAGCTAAAACCAGCAGTTTAATTCAAGCAATTCCTGATTTAATCTTCCGCCTTAATAACCAAGGGTTGATTGTAGATTATTATCCCGATAAGCAAAATCTTCATCTCCTAAATATTGAGGATATAATTGGCAAAAAAATTGAAGATGTGTTTCCCAATGATTTAGCAGATTGGACAAGATATTATCTGGAAAAGACCTTAGAAACAGGTCAAATTCAAGTAGGTGAATATGTTATTAGAGGAGATAAAGAATGGCATCATTATGAAGCTCGCTATGTCAAAAGTGGAACCGATGAAGTCTTAGCAATTGTCCGGGATATTACCCAACGGAAACAAGTAGAAGCTAACTTAATAGTTTCGGAAATTCAAGAGCGAGAAAGGGCATTACAACTAGAAAAAACCCTGCAAGATTTGCGACAAGCTCAAGCGCAATTAATCCAAGCCGAAAAAATGTCTAGTTTAGGGCGAATGATGACAGAAATTGCCCATGAAATTAAAAACC
>DMPJ01000531.1 GCA_003456035.1 Planktothrix sp. UBA8402 | reverse complement strand
GATGATACCCCTGAAGACAGGGAAGTGGTACTGTGTGTGCCATTTACCACCTTGGGGGTCATGTCCACAAGTTTACATGGGAGTCGAATTCTCCCAGGTGCTCAAAACATACATTGGGAAGATTCTGGAGCATATACGGGGGAAATTTCTGGCCCGATGTTACTAGAATTTGGCATCCGTTATGTTGTTGTGGGTCACAGTGAACGACGTCAATATTTTGGCGAAACTGATGAAACAGTGAATTTGCGACTCAAGGCGGCTCAACGTCATGGTTTAACACCCATTTTATGTGTGGGAGAAACTAAACAACAACGGGATGCTGGAGACACAGAACAGGTGATTTTCTCTCAGTTGGAAAAGGATTTAATTGGTGTTGATCAAAACAATTTAGTGATTGCTTATGAGCCAATTTGGGCAATAGGAACTGGGGATACTTGTGAAACAAAAGAAGCTAATCGAGTGATTGGTTTAATTCGCAGTAAATTAGTCAATTCTAATGTAACTATTCAATATGGTGGCTCTGTCAAATCTGATAATATTGATGAGATTATGGCACAGCCAGAAATTGATGGGGCGTTAGTTGGAGGCGCTAGTTTGCAACCGGAAAGTTTTGCCAGAATTGTTAATTATCAGTAATCAATAATCATTTGTAGGGGCGGGTTCATCGAGATTTAAGTGATTAACTCAGATATAAAAAAACCCGCCCGTACTTATATTTTTTTATTACCCATTACCTATTCGTAATTCGTAATTCGTAATTCGTAATTCGTAATTCGTAATTCGTAATTCGTAATTCCCCATCAAAAAGTTATGACTTTTTTTAACCCTTTAAATATTAGAGAAACAAGTTTTGAATGGGGAAAACGAACTTATATTATGGGGGTTTTGAATGTTACTCCTGATAGCTTTAGTGATGGAGGAGATTTTAATACTTTAGAAATGGCTTTATATCAAGCACAACAAATGGTAGAAGCGGGAGTTGATATTATTGATATTGGCGGACAATCTACCCGTCCTGGGGCGGAAATTGTTAGTTTAGAAACAGAATTAAATCGGGTTATTCCCCTAATTGAAACTATTAGAAATAGCTCGGATAAACTATTGACAAATATTCCGATTTCTGTTGATACAACTCATTCTCAAGTTGCGGAAGTTGCGGTGAAAACCGGAGCAGATATCATTAATGATATTTCTGGGGCTACTTTTGATGCTAAAATGTTATCTATGGTAGCTAAATTAAATGTTCCTATTATTTTAATGCACCTGCGAGGAACGCCGAAAACTATGCAAACTTTAACCGATTATCAGGATTTAATTGGGGAGTTAGAATGGTTTTTACAAGAGAGAATTAAGGAAGCGATCGCTCAAAAAATTAAACCTCAAAATATTATCATTGATCCGGGGATTGGTTTTGCGAAAACCTTTGAACAAAATTTAGAAATATTGAGAAATTTAACCAAATTGCGATCGCTCAATTGTCCGATTCTAGTCGGAACATCTCGAAAAAGTTTTATTGGTCATATTTTAAACCAACCCGACCCAAAACAAAGAGTTTGGGGGACGGCGGCGACCTGTGTGGCGGCTATTGCTAATGGTGCGGATATCTTACGAGTCCATGATGTTAAAGAAATGGTTGATGTGAGTCGAGTTGCGGATGCTATTTATCGGGTGATTCTTGAAAAAGATTAGGAATTATTATTGCCACTTAAGCGACAATAGCTGTTAAAATAAATATAATCTGATTTATAATTAATTGTCTAACCTTTCAATAGTCTATTTCTATGTCTACTCCCGAAAAACTCTACGAAGGAAAAGCCAAAATCATCTATCCAACGGATGATCCTGAAATATTACTCGCCTATTTCAAGGATGATGCGACGGCGTTTAATGCTCAAAAAAGAGGTACAATTCAAGGTAAAGGGGAAATCAACAACGCTATTTCTAGCCATCTGTTTCAATGTTTAGAAGCAAAAGGAATCCCGACCCATTATATTGATTGTCCTACACCTAATGAAATGCGGGTAAAACGGGTTAAAATTGTGCCGATAGAAGTGATTATTCGCAATATTGCGGCGGGAAGTTTATGTAAACAAACCGGAATTCCTGCGGGTACAATCATTGAACCGACTTTAGTAGAATTTTGCTATAAAAATGACGAATTGGGCGATCCTTTATTAACTCGTGAACGTCTATTTTTAATGAAATTAGCCACACCGGAACAATTAGAACAAATCACCCAGTTATCCTTAGAAATTAATCAAATTCTCTCGGAATTTTTTAATGAATGTGGGATTACTTTAGTGGATTTTAAATTAGAATTTGGGATTACTTCTAATGGTAAACTGGTACTCGCGGACGAAATTAGTCCCGATACCTGTCGGTTATGGGATCAATCAGAAACAGACCCCGACCGTCGAGTATTGGATAAAGACCGCTTCCGTCGGGATTTAGGAAATGTTGAATCTGCGTATCAACAAGTTCTTAAACGGGTTTTAGAACATACATCCAACCCATCCCAATAAAGCTAGATGTCTTGATCCCCCTAAATCCTTTTGTGATCGGGTTTGGGGCGATCGCAACCGATGATTTTAAAAGCTTTTTGATGTAGAAGTGTCAAAGCTTGTTAAGATGTCAGATGTCGCGGCGATGGTAACGGGTGTAATCATCACTCCAACCCTTCGCTGATGATTGATAAATTGTAGGTGTGGGATTGTCTAAAAGAGTGAGTATCATGCGTTTATCTCCTGTATTAGTTGCGGTTTTTGCTGTTTCAGCTACGTTTGGATTATCAAATTCTGCAAATGGTCAAACCCCCTATCCTGATTCTGAAAGTTCATCAGATTCCCAAGAAACTTTTGATCAGGTAGATCCGACTTTAAATCCATCGGAAACCCAGGAAAAACCTTTAGTTGTTAATCAGATTCTTCCCTCTACACCTATTGATTCTTTTGAAGAAGTTGCTTTAAATAAGACTAAATCGCCGCATCCAGATCTAGCTTTTTCTCTGGGTAAATCCATTGGAAACAATATTTCTTTTTCTGGGGTTAATACTTCCTATTCTCAAAATTTACCCCGATTTAATCCATCTCAACCTCTGAGTAATACTGCTTTAGAGTTTCCGTTGAATCCTGCGGAATCAGAGGTTTTACCGGAATATTCTGATATTCAAACAAAAACAATTACTCTTAATAAAGGGAAAGCTACAGAAGATTTAGAAAAATTAGCGCAATTTCCGACAAAGGTTTCTACTGAAACCAATGAGTCTTCAAATTCAGCTATTATACTCAA
>DMPJ01000357.1 GCA_003456035.1 Planktothrix sp. UBA8402 | reverse complement strand
GTGAGAGATATGCTCACTGAAGAAATTAATGATTTTCACTGTTTGGTAGTTAATCCCGTCTTTCTTAAACTTTTGGGTCAAAAACGAGAAGACCTGATGGGTGAGATCGTCCCGAAAAATTTGCTCAATCAACTAACTCCTAATCTGTTTGATTCCTTGATTAATGTAGTTGAGACGGGAGAAGAAATCGAGGGAAAATTTTGTTTGGAAAATGTTCTTACTCACGACTGCTATTATTTGACTGCTATAAAATTTGAAGATGGTTGTTTGATTACAGTTCGTCAGATTACCAATTTTAAACTTATTGAGTTTCAATGTAATTTGCAAGCAAATAATAAGCTTATTTTAGCTTAAGGCGGGTTTAGTTAAATTGTTTACTGGTATTCAAGAATTCGACGACCCCGCCCCTAGAGGAATTTGATTGATATTAAACTTTAGGTTTAGATGGGGGTGTAATCTTGAATTTATTTAAAAGAGCATCAATTTCTAATAATAACTCAAATTCTTTTTCAGGCAATAAATCATTATTAGTATGTTCTTCTAAAAAACTAAATGCCTGCCGAAATTGCTCCGGTGTTGCCATAATTGGGGAATCAAAATGACAAGGAATAATCCGGTTAAAATCCCATTTAGATACTTGATTTGCCCAAATTAATGTTTCTTCGGGGGCGCGATTTAAAATTAAAGTTTGTAAAATTGGGGCAACAAATAACTGCCCATTTCTTCTTAATGCTTCAAAAGTTTCTTGCCAATTCGGTTTCCATTTAAACGGATAAATCCCAAAATAGGCTTTTTTTGAACGGTCGGGCGCTTGCCAAGATTCTCGCACCGCATCCCTCAATTCTACGGTATCTAATACACTGGGACGAAAATAGAAGGAAAATAATGATATTCTTTGCCATCCTCGCCGACGGGTGGTTTCGTTATCTTCTACTTTATGAAAGGTATGATCTTTGGCATGAAATAGTAAGGGATAGGGATCGAGTTGAATAATAGCTGGAGGAGTTTCAGGAATGGAAACAATAGTATCGGTTACTAATAGGGTATGCGATCGCCGATGGAAAAAAACCACCTCGGCAAACCGTCCTAATCCTAACTGCAACGGGCCTAGAATTTTATAGTCAAATTCATCAGCAAAGGGTGTATTTCGACTGTCCTGGGGCAGAATATGAGTCCGTTTTGGAGGTAAACCTAACCAACTTAGGGGTAAATTAATCGGAAAACTCCAGTGTCCGGGGGCGACAAAAACTTGAGCGTTGGGAAATTTTCGCGCAAAGGGGCCAACAAAAACCTTATGTTCAACTCCCGAAATTGTTGGTAAAATAATATATTTTACCTCCCCATGTTCTCCGATTAATTCTCTCATTAAACAAAGACATTCTGGAGTCGGAGCCACGGGAGCATAAACCAACAAACCCCCCTGGTCGAGTTTAACTACCGTCATCCGAATCGGAACCACGACATACAGAATTCCCTGTACCTGCTCAAATGTCCAAATGGTATTCGGAACAACTTCCGTGCGGAGGGTGCGCCGTTGACCATAAGGATAAATCGGGACAACTGGCCACAGGGGCCATGCAAACTCCCTAAACGAAAGATTTTGAACGGGTTCTTCTTGGGTTTTCTGACGGTACTCCACTGTTTTTCTAACTCCTGTGTCTTGTAGCAATCCTAAATCAATTGTATAATTTTTAGTCCTCTTAACCCCTCCCAACCCTCCCCTTAGTAAGGGGAGGGCTAAGGATGGGTTCTATATTTTGAACTCATCATTTATTTAGAATATCGGAATTTGTTCCAAACTTTCAAATTCATCTAAAATACCTTTTTGGGGGAACTCTCGCTGCACTAAAATTCCCCGTATTCCTAGAGCTTTTGCTCCTTGATAATCGGCTTTTAAACTATCACCAATATGCCAACATTCTTGCGGTGAACATTGATGTTTAGTTAAGGCAATTTGGAAGATTTCGGAACTGGGTTTGGCGGCTCCTGCTTCTGTAGAAATTGTTACGGATGTAAAAAAATCAGCTAAATCTAAGGCTGCTAAAACCGGATATAATCGGGAATCAAAGTTAGATAATACTCCCAATTCTATCCCTTGATCTTGCCAATATTTTAACTTAGGGGGAACATCGGGATAAACAAACCAAGGTTTTTCGGTTTCAAAATAACTATATAGGACTTGAAAAAAAGCAGAAAAATCTGTAAAATTATTATAGAGTCCAACGGTTTTAAAGGTTTGTTCTGCGATCGCTTTCCACCACTCAAATTCTAATTGTGGAATTTCACTCGCATCTACCCCAGGAAATGCCATACTCGGAGCAGCTAAAAAACAGTTAAAAAACACTTGATCTAAAATTTCGGCTGACGCTTTTACCCCAAATTGATCAGCAATAATTCGGTACGCTTCCCCCACACTATGACGGACTCCAAATAACGTGCCAACGGCATCTAAAAAAATTACACGGGGTTTTTTAATCATAGAATTTTGCGGGTTACTCATGGTAAATTGTCAATATTTTAACGCTGAAATCAGAAACCAGGTTAATCTAAATCAACAAAGAAACCTGGTTGCTCAATTTTTATTCTTTCGTCCCCATTTTTTGATCTATTGAAATTAATAAATCCTGTAAAGGTCGAGTCATCCAATTAAACGCAACCCGGATTTGATGATCTAAGGTTGGGAAGCGATATAAATAGATTAAACGACGGGTTAAATGGGCAATTTGACCGTCTAATTTAACCCCTAAACCTGTTAAAGTAGCGTTATCAGTTCCTAATGTGATCATTTCCCCTAAATTAATATATCGGAAGGGTAATAACGGTCTTCCGGTCAATAATGCCCAAAGATTCCAGCCCGTATAATCTGCTTGTTGAAAAGCGGCTTGGGCTGTAGTTGGAATATTTTGACCATCAACATCTTTAGACTCTGCTAAATCTCCCAAGGCAAAAATTTCAGGATGATCAATTACTTGTAAAGTTGATGTGGTGATAATTTGACCGCGTTGATTTTGTTTGAAAGGAAGCGATCGCACCACAGGAGAGACTTTTGTTCCCACTGTCCATAACACCAGATCAACCGGAATTTCATCAATTTCCCCTCGATATTCCAGGAATATTTTATCTCCTTCAACCGCCGCCACCGTAGTTTCTAAATCTATCCAAACCTTTCGATTTGATAAGGCATTTCTGGCTACTTCCTGATTAAATTCTGGAGAGGTTTTTAAGATTTCTTCCGCTTGTTCAATAATTCTAATTCGTGCTTTTGTTCCTAAGCGATCGGCTAATTTACAGGCTAATTCTACCCCACTATAACCGCCTCCGACAATTGCCACCCGAATTTTATCCCGATCCGAGTTTTCTAACTTCCTCAACTGTTCTTCTAAACGATAAGCATTAGCAATAGTTCGGAAAGGAATTGCATACTCTTTCGCCCCAGGAACTTGATCTAAAGGCGTTTCTCCCCCCATTGCTAAAACCAAATAATCATAGGAAATTGGCGAATTATTTTGCAGTTTAACCTGTTTACTTTCAATATCAATTTCACTGACAACTCCTTGACAAAAGCGCACATTTGTGTCTTTTAAAAGTTCTTTAAAAGCCGGGGCAATTTCCCAAGTTTGTAGTTCATTGGTCAGCAATTCATACAACAAAGGTAAAAACAAAAAATGGTCATTCTGATCCACCAGAACAATTTCCGGTTGTTCCGATTTTTGCCAAGGTAATTGACTCAAACGTAAGGCGGTGTAAAGTCCACCAAAGCCTCCACCAAGGATACAAATGCGGGTTTGCTGTGTCATATTAAAATCAATCGTTTCTCTGAGTCGGGCCGTTTCTTTAAACTAGGATAGCAATTTTAGCGAGAAAATGTTAAGTATTGCTACAAGGACGAAAATCAATTCCCTTTGTTTGGTAAAACATCTTAGCTATAACGATTAATTTCCATTGGTTACAGTTTAAAAAACTTTAGGAGATAATTCCATGATGCTTTTAGCCGTCACTGCTGCCGCCCCCGTTACTCACGCCTGGAGTCCTACCATCGCTATTGTGATGATTGTTTGCAATATCGTCGCGATCGCCATTGGTAAATTCTCCATCCAACAGCCCAATGCTGGCCCTCAATTACCCTCACCTAATATGTTCGGTGGGTTTGGCTTACCTGCGGTTTTAGCAACCACAAGTTTTGGTCATATTTTAGGAGCGGGTGTGATTTTAGGATTATCCAGTTTAGGAGTAATTTAACTCATTTTAGATGTCGGGTGCGTTTTACGCACCTTGAACTTGGTTTTATTAAATAATAATGTTGATGGTGCGTGCGCTGCGCTTACGCACCCTACAATAATTAATTATGGCGTGTTTAATCATAATCCTGTCCTGACCCATATTTCCAAGCATCTAACCAACGATAATAATAGTATTGAGAAGAAAGTGGTAATTTGTTAAACACAGGTTCTAGGGTTTTCGCAGCCGGATATAAACCCGTATAAAGTCCTAAATTCCAGTAGTGAATTGTCCAATTAATTAAACTGTTTAACCCCACTTGCGGAATAATTTTAAAAATCAAACCAGGATGGAAAATTGCTGTTTTAGATAAAGTTTGAGTTAAGGCTAAAAACTTAACTATATCTTGCAAAAATGGCTTTAAAATCGGTTCTCCCAATTGTTCCATTTCTTGGAATACCGTTGCTAATAATTGGTTAATTTGTTCAGGGTTAATTGTTTGTTGAACTCCCACACTCATCGACCGTTGAAATAACCATGTTACCGACAAACTCGGTTGATAGGGTTGTAATAAAGATAAGGCATTTTGACTTAATTGATCTGTGGTTAAGGCTTGATCAATTCCAGTTGTTAACCGTTGTAAATGACGTACCATTGCTCCAAATCCCCCAAAACTTAACGGAGATTGATTTCCGCTACTATCTCCAATAGCAAAAATACGATTCCAAGGCATTTTTAAAGGGCTATTTTTATAGCAAGGAAAGAACCCAAATAACGCCCGTTTAAAGGTTAATTGATTGAGTTCAATCTGTTGATATTCTGGTAAGAGTTTAAAATAATCTTCAAACAAACATTCTAAACTCAATCGTTGCGGATCAGCATCTAAATAGGTAAATAAATAAGTTGTTCTTCCATCCCTAGCGGGAAACGCTTCCCAGAAATATTGACATTGATTTTTTAAGGGAGTAAAAGAGGCAAAAATATCGCCAGTTTTATTATTAGGATAACCCATAGCACAGGTTCCCACCACTAAACAAACTGCGTCGGGTTTTTGTCCTTGTCTGGCTTGTCGAACTATTGGAGAAAAATGACCCATTGCATCCATTAATAAACGGGTTTTGATAATTGTTTCTGACCCCTCTCCTACAAGCTGAGAGGAATTAATTACTTCTACTCCATCAGGATGAATAATAGCCGCATGATAAGCCGTATTTTCTAATAATATTCCTCCCGCTTCTAAAAACCTATTTTTGAGTATTTCTAACAAATAAACCGGATCAACTCCAATATTAAGAACGTCTTTAACCCAAATATCAGCACCGTTAGGAAAGCTCAACCTGGCCGGGTTATATTCCGTTGCGATCGCTGTTTTTAATTCTACCTCAGAGAGTAAATTTAACTCAATAAAAACGTTTAATTCTTTTCGAGAAATATTCCATTCTTGTTCCCGTCCTTGCAATTTTCCCCGTTCTAATATCGCTACTCGCCATCCTTTCATTGCTAAGGTTGTACCGATTAAAATGCCCAGAGTTCCCCCACAAATTATGACATCATAATCAACAATTCCTAACGGTTGAGCATCCTGTTTAACGGTATTGGGAAGGGGGAGAGTATTATTNNTTGAGAATCCTGTTTAACAGTATTAGCAAGGGGAAGACTATTATTTTTTAACCCAGTCCAGAGTTCATCCGCTTTTCGCAGACCGTTAAAAGGGTTTCCAGAGATTTGAGACAAAATTTCTTCGGTGAGAGACATAGCAGTTACAATAAACCATTCTTAATAGGATAATCGATTTTACATTTTGATCAACTCTCAGCAACGAAAAGGTGCAAAAATTTTTTGATATCATCAAGAACAGAGTGATTAAAATCCCAGATATATTTTTTCTCTTTCATAATATATTCAAAATTTTTCATACTACATTTTCGTTCTGCTTGCTTGCGTTCTGAACTAGAACAAGTATCAAATCGAATATAATTACTAATCCAAAATTTATCATATTCTTTATCAGTAATCAATTTATTATTACTTTCCAAACAGTTTCTCCAACTCTCTAAACAATCTGCATAAGTAGATTCTTTGGTTTTAATAAGTTTTAAGACAGTTTCTAACTCTCCTTGACCTTCGACATGGGTAAAATAACAAGCTATTTCAATAGAATCATAGCCAGGGATATTGACAGTTATGAATTGTGATATATCAGAAAATTCATTATTTAAAGTAAAAACCTGTCGCAAACATTTATTAATAAATTGCAAACGCTTTTGCTGAGAGTCTTGATCAATATCGATCACAATTCCAATTTTACTAATTTGTCTTTTTTGAATATCAGCTAACAAGGACTTTAAAGCCTCTACTAGCCTTTTTTCACTTAATCCTTCTAAACATTCATAGTCATCAATAAAAATAGGAGCATCAATCTCGATATCATAATTTAGTTCCTCAATCAGAGCTTGAAGAAAAAATTTATCATTTTTACTTTCCACAATTAAAAGATTACTCACCTCTGACTCCTTTTTTATGTTCTAAAGCATATTTTAAAGTTTCTACATCCCTTTTAATTCCTATAATATCGTTAGTTTTAGGATGTCTTGCTAGTTCAAAATAAGCACTGATTTCTTCATCCATTTCTAAGCCAACATCTCCAAAAGATTGAATCATTTCTAAACTGTGGGTTGTGGCAAAAATTTGCGTATCTAGTTCTTTTGATAGTCGAAATAAAGTTTTCCAAAATTCTCTTTGATTAGTATAGTGTATGCCATTTTCTATTTCATCAATTAACAAAATTTTATTGTTATTGTTGATTAATTTTAAGATAATAGTTGTAGCCCTAATAATAGCATCTCCATACAGTGAAATCGGTAAGCGACGTTTATTGATGCTCCTTAAATATAAAGTAGGTTCACCAATAGAAAAACTATCTACCTCTTGAATTGATGAATCAAGAATTTGTAATAATTTTAAAACTTCACCATCTTTTTCATCTAAACGAGCTTTATCATAAGCTTCAGCTAACTCTTTATTCGACATTCTTAAACCAGATGGGATAATAGGTATGTCACTTGAGTCTGAACCACTTACTGAAATTATTCCGTTTGAGCTTGCAATTACCGAAGATTGAGATATATGGTCTTGATTTTGAGTAACTTTAATATTAAGTGATGTTACTGATTCATTTTGAGAAATAAATTCAATCAATTTTTTGATATCTTTTTGATCTTCAAAAAAATCAGAGTTAATTGTATCAGAAACATAAATCTCTACGGTTTTCAAATCTTCTGAATACTTGCCAATAATTTTTATTTTCTCTTGATATTTTTGATCTAAAAAAAAATTATCCCAAGTGCGTTCAGGTCTGGATTTTGAAATCTCTGAAGACTCTCTCCTAATTTTCTTAAGTTCAATTATACTTTTAGGGCGAGGAAAGTTGTGCAACAGTAAAGCTTCTAAAAAAGCTGTCTTGCCTGCATTATTTTTACCCCCGATCAAATTCACTCGTTTAAACCCTAAAATTTTAGTATCTTCAAAACATCTAAAATTTTGAATTTCTATATTTTCAAGCATATTAATCAAATTTTGCTGTAAAAATAGCCCTAATCTACTTTAACTTTAGCACATTGAGGTCAGAAGTTGTCTAGCTAGTTTTACTATTTAGCACGACTAGCAGCCAAACGAGCATAATCCAGATTTTTTTGATACTGAATAACCCGTTGTTGTGCTTTACCATAATTAATATCAGAAGCCGAAACCGCTTTCATATTTTCAATCGCTTTTTCCCATTGAGTTGCTACAAATTCCCATTCATCTTTTGATTTAGAGGTTTGTGTTAAAAATGCAGCAGTATTAGCTTCATTTAACCCTTGTTGAAAATAAATTTCTGGAGGTTTTTTGACGGATGGAGTTTTAGGTTGGGGATTAGCATTTTTTTGACTATATTCTAAGTTGCGTTGATATTGTTTAATTTTTTCCTGAGCTATCGTATAATTTTCATCAGAATCAGGAACAGATTGCATGGATGCAATAGCATTTTTCCATTCATCTGCAACCGTTTTCCATTCATCAGGAGTTTGGGCAGTTTGTGCTAAATTGGCAGCGTTTGTTGCTGTTGCAATCGCATCTTGAAAATAATTAGTTTCATCTATCTGATTATCTTCAGTATTTTCTGGTACAATTTCTTCTGTTGTTTGAACATTTGAGGCAGAAGTTTTTTCAGTATTTTCAGTAACAGAAGCATCAGAATTTACATTCTGTGATGGGGTAATTTGCGAGAGTTTAATGCCTGAACTAATAATTAAACCTATTAGGAAAAATACAATGGTTTTTGATAAATTATTTCTAGATTGATTACTATTATTCTCTAGTCGGTAGAATATAGTTCCGATCATAAGCCAAATTATCAAAACTAATAATGCACTTAAGCTAGTAGGATTTTCTAGCATATTAGAAATTACTAGATTAGTTTTCATTCCCATGCAATATGAAATCTCTGCTTCTTCAGATAAATCATAAAAAAATTTACAATTTAATTATTGAAATTTAAAGAGAATATTCCAAGTAATTAGAGAATTAATAAAAATTATAAATGTTGCTTTTGTTCCTTCCCATAAAAAATTAAACTTAGGCAGCCATTTACCTATGAAAATTTGAATCAAAAGATAAAATAATGAGCATATAGCTATTGTTATCAATACACATAAAATAGTAAAAATACCTAATTTTGACAACCAAATAAATCGAGTTGAGCCAGATATACTTATAAAAATATCTGTTAGAAATGGTAGGCTTAAAAAGCCAGGAATTCCAAGCGGAAGAAGAATTAAAGCTCTAAATAAAGGAAGCCAGGACGGTTGTGTGTTCATAGGAACGAAGTTTAAGTTATTTTTATTAGAGGTAAATGGAAAACAGGACAGAGAGGAGGTGATGTGGGGAATAAACGCGGGTAGGGATATTGATTAATAGTTCATAACGAGCGATCACCAAAACTGCTAAATTCCACTTCCAAAATTATAGCATAAAGGAGAAAATAACAAAAAGAAACCGTAAATTTACGAAAATAAAGATGTAATTATTGTAGGGTGCGCCATCGCAGCGCACGCACCATCAAACTTATTGAATACAACATCAATGATCGGTACATTTTACCCACCCTACGAGGATATTATTCAGATGAAACGCACATCAACAATTCTCCAACACTATTTACAAACAAAATATTTTAGAAAATTCAAAAGTCGAGAACAATTATTAACCTGGCAAAATCAACAGGTTGAAAACTTTTTAAAGGTAATTTTACCTAAATCTCCATTTTATCAACATTATTATCAAGGTTTAGATATCCAAGATTGGCAAAATTTTCCTATAATTGATAAAACTAAAATGATGGAAAATTTCGATCAACTCAATACCGTTGGAATTTCAGCGTTAGCAGCATTTAAGATTGCATTTGAAGCCGAAAAAACACGAGATTTTAGCTA
>DMPJ01000210.1 GCA_003456035.1 Planktothrix sp. UBA8402 | reverse complement strand
GGGATTATTCACATTTTCCGTACTGGTTTCCATTAGATTTGTAATGGATTCTGTTAATTGACTAGGGTTCATAAAGATAATTTTTGAATTCGCACTTTCACTTAATTGTTGATTAGCGTCAACATATTGTTTTGTAATTAAAAATTTCAAAAATTCCTGACTATTTGTTTTTAATCCTAAAGTGTCAGCTAAGACTTTAATTGATTGAGCTTGTCCTTGAGCTTCTAAAATTTCTGCCTGTTTTTGACTTTCAGCAACCCGCTTGCGTTCCATTGACTCCTGTATAGATTTAGGAGGTGTAATATTTTGAATATCAACCCGAATGATAATAATTCCCCAGGTCTTGGTTCCTTCTGCTAAGGCATATAATAATCTTCTATTGATGTCTTTAATCTTAGCTAATAATTCCTCCAAATTAGTTAACCCAATTTCGGCTCGAAGTGTGGTTAAAACTAAATTAGAAATTGCTTCTTTAGTTTTATCGGTTTCAACGTTATAATAAAAATTTTGTAAATCTTCAATTTTCCAAAAAACCGCCGCATTAATTTTAAGAGTGATTTGATCTTTTGTCATCACTTCTTGGGGGTCAATATCTAATAAACGTTCGCGGTTAGTATCATAATAAACAATTTTTTCCGCCACAGGTATAATAAATTGGAGTCCTGGTTTTAAGGTACGTTTATATTTACCTAATCTTTCAACAATAGCTTGGTCACTGGTACTAATAACTTTCACTGAAGAATTCAGTGTAAATCCAATGATTATAGGGAATAAAATACCGAGAATATATTGCAACATAAACAGTAAAGTTTGGGGTAATTAACGGGTGAATCAAATCAGAAAGACCTGTAGAGACGTTGCCTGCGTAGAGACGTTGCCTGCAACGTCTCTACAGCCCTGGGTTAATTTGAGGATTTAATCACACCGGAATGTCCGGTAATTTCTCCAACGGGTTCAAACCTTCCTCCCAAATATTTAGCCAGAAATTCTTCAGCCACCCCATAGAAATGTAAGCGATTTTCAGGACGGGCAAAACCATGTCCTTCATCGGTATATAACACATATTCTACAGGTTTACCAGCTTGTTTCATCGCCTCAAAAATCTGCTCACTTTCCGCTTGTTTAACCCTGGGGTCATTTGCCCCTTGACCAATCAATAAAGGTTTCTCAATGCGGTCAACAAAAAATAAGGGCGAGCGCTGTTTTAAAAATTCCGGTTCGGTGTCTAAATTTCCGACCCGATGATAGAAATTCTTGCGAATAGGTTCCCAATAGGGAGGAATACTTTGCATCAAAGTAATAATATTACTCGGCCCGACAATATCCACACCACAGGCAAAAACTTCGGGAGTAAATGTTAACCCAACTAAGGTAGCATAGCCCCCGTAAGACCCGCCCATAATCGCAATTTTATCCTGTTGGGAAATGCCATTTTCCACTAACCAATTTACCCCATCAATTAAGTCCTGGTGCATTTTTCCAGCCCATTCTCGATTTCCGGCATTCAAAAAGGCTTTCCCATAGCCCGTTGATCCCCGGAAATTGACCTGTAAGACCGCGTAACCCCGGTTAGCTAACCATTGTGCTTGGGAGTCATAACCCCAGGTATCTCGCCCCCAGGGGCCGCCATGAACCAACAGCACCGTCGGGGCAGGAAGGGCAACGCCAACGGGTTTGGTTAAATAACCATGAATAGTTAAACCATCAATTGCGGTGTAAGAAATTGGTTCCATTGAGGCTAAAGATAAGCCTTCTAATTTGGGTTTATTACTGAATAAAAAGCTGTGGGTTTTCGTCGGGCGGTCGTAAACATAAAAATAGACCGGGCCGTCATCGGTGACAAAACTAATTAACCATTTTTCATCGGATAATGTTCGACTAATCCCAAATTCCCCCGGACGAATTTGTTTAATTGCCTCTATATCTTCAGCAATAATCGGGTCAATAATTTGCCATTCTTCCTTATCCTTATAAAAAGAAACCGCCTCAATATTTCTGGTTTTAGGATGGGCTAATAATCCCCNNTAATAATCCCCCAATATCATATTCAGGATCTTCAGCAATTACGGTTTCTTTACGGGTCGATAAATCCAAAGCAATTAACCTTTCGGCATTGGCATCATGGTTGCCCACCATATACAAAATTTTGCCATCATTAGAAAAGAAAGCCGCCCCGCCTTCTTCATCGGGCCCCCAATGACGCAGGGTTTCCCAAGCATGATCGGGAGTTTCTCGATATAATAAATCAAACCCGCCATCATCGCTGCTAGAACTGGCAGCCCGAATGTTAAACTCGGAATCAGCAGTCCAACTAACAATATTACCAGGATTTTCCGTATGAAAATCAACGGCTCCATTTTTTAAATTCACCTGATAAACGTCAAAAATTTGAGCATCTCTGAGGTTGATTCCAACTAAAATTTGATCGGGGAATTTGTGATCTAAATTAACAACTTGCGCCCGAACTCCTTGAAACGGAGTTAAGTCCCGGACGATATTTGTTTGGACATTAACTAAATATAAATGCCAGTTTTCATCGCCATCGGAGTCCTGAATATAGATGAGTTGATCGGGGTTATAAGTCCAGAAAAAAACTCGAATTCCCCGTTTGGGATCACGGGTCAAAGGTTGGGTTTCTTCTTGTCCAACGGTTTTTAACCAAACCTGTAGAATATTCTTTTGATCTGGGGCAATATAAGCCAGATATTTGCCATCGGGGGATAAACTGGGGCTAGTGCGTTCCGGGTTGCCAAACAGCAGATCCCTGGGAATTAAAGGCGGGAGTTGAGTTGCAGGTGTTTCGATCGTTGAATTTGTCATTTGATGTCTTCAAAACTTAACTTTCTCTATTGTGACTTATTTTTCTCTCTCCGTGCTTTCTCGGCTTCTATACTATAGTTAGTTTGCTCAGGAAAAATCACAAACAATCAAAGTAAAAATGGACAGAAACAGAAATATCAGGAATGGTGCGACGCTTTTATTAACGGGATTAGCCACTGTGGGTTTAGTATTATCAGAAGCAGTATTTTCTTCCGCGAGCGCTACTCAACAGTTATTTTGTAATGGACGAATGAATAATGGTTGGACTTATTCAGCCCAGTTTCTTAATGGTCGTTTCACAGAAATCCGATGGGAGCGTTCAGGACAGCCCCCCATCGTCTCAAACCTGAGTTTTCAATCCACTAATGACGCCAGACAACCTGTTTATACAGGGTCAATCATGGCAGCCACAATGGTAACTTTAGTTGATCTTTCTCGTGGTAATGTGCGACCGGGTTCTCCAATCTCTGTTACGGCGGAAGAATGGGGAACCAGTCAGGGAACCTGTAGTTTATCCTCTGATAATTCTACTGGAAATTCGTCCGACTGGTTTACAGACGCCAGGCAAAATCTGATCGGTTCCAATGGGAATCAAGCCAGACGTTGGCTAAAAAGAAACAATTTTTTCTTTAATCAAACAGTAGAACACACCAATCGGCGTGTGGTTGAACGGTGGAATCGTAAGAACCCAAACGGAGCCATTAATGTTATTTTTGTAAATAACTTGGTTTCTGATGTGGTGATGGCTCGTTAATACAATTCTAGGCTTTTAATTCTTAATTCCGGTGGTGGCAATTCCTCGAATAAATTGTTTTTGTCCGATCAAAAATAATCCAATCACCGGAATCGAAGCAATTACCACCGCCGCCATTAATAATTGCCAACTATTGGTATATTGTTCTTGAAATTCAGCTAAAACTAACTGCACGGTTTTTAATTGGGGTTTAGTGGTAAAAACCAAGGGTTTAAATAAATCATTCCATTCCCCAATAAAGGTAAATAAAAATAATGTTACTAAGGCAGGTTGAGCCAAAGGTAAGATTATTTGCCATAAAATTTGCCATCGGTTAGCCCCATCTAAGGCGGCCGATTCTTCTAATTCCACTGGAATTGTTAGGAAATATTGCCGCAGGAGAAATATGCCAAAACCATTGACGGCCGTTGGTAAAATTAAAGCCCAATAGGTATTAAGTAGGTGTCCCCATTTTAAAACCAAAAATATCGGAATTACTAATAACTGAAACGGAATCACCAGAGTTGCTAAAACTATTAATAATAAGGTTTGTCGTCCCCGGAACTTTAACCTGGCTAAAGCATATCCGGCTAAAGCCGAGGTAATCACCTGAAATGCTGTTACTGCTAAAGCCACTAAGGTTGAGTTGGCGAAAGCTAGGAGAAACTTACCTCGATGCCAAGCTTCTTGATAATTAGCCAGGGTAAACTGAGTTTCGCCGACGCTGTTGGGGGTGGAGAAGGAAGTTAGCAAAACTACTAATAACGGCAATAAGACAATTCCCGCCCCCAGCAACAATAGACCCCAACTGCATCCGACTAATATTTTTTCCCCTGGAATTGCTTTTGCCATAAGTAAGTAACGGGTTGCTATCGGGTTTTGGTTAAGGAAAAGTTATCATACCCAATCGGGTCTGCGATTGAATATCATCCCGGAGGTCGAAAAACATGAATCAATTCGATGTCCAAGTAGATCCCACGCGGAAAAGACGTGGGTTTTGTGCGAGAATCGCCATAAGCTTAATTAATTAAGTAGTTTGGTGAAAAAATCAACTCTCCGACCCGATCTTAAGGTTACTCCAAAAGGGGGGGGAGAGTTCTTGACACTCCCACGCCTGAAGGCAGTGGGATTCTTGAATCAATGACCGAACTTAACCCGTCCTGATTGCTCAGAAAAGACCAGAGGCTCAATCTCCTCAAGCGTTTGAGTTCCGATGTGTCCCACCGTACTTTTTAATCCCAAACCCTTAGCTAAAATATTCTTTGCAGCATTGAAATCTCGATGTTC
>DMPJ01000155.1:2732-3604 GCA_003456035.1 Planktothrix sp. UBA8402 | reverse complement strand
CCTGCCTCCCCTATTTTTGGTAGTCTAATCTCAAATACAAAATCCTAAATTCAATGAATATTACATCGTTTCGCCCTTTGAAGGGGTTTCGCGTCCCTTCGGTGTCAACTGCTATGACCTTTTGTGGATTAGTAATTACGATTTTATTTATATTAATTGCAGTATTATCACCATTATTTTTAACTTGGGGATGGATACAAAACCCAACAGAATTTCTGTCTAACCCCATTCATCAACCCCCTTCTTTTCAACATTGGTTGGGAACCAGTCGTTTAGGATATGATGTCTTTTCTCGGACATTATTTGGAACTCAAGTCGCTTGGCAAGTGGTATTATTAGCAACTATTTTGAGTGTCGGAATCGGTGTACCATTAGGGATGGTAAGTGGATATTTAGGTGGCAAAATAGATCGGGTTTTATTATTTTTAATGGATACGATTTATACGTTACCCGGATTATTACTTTCGATTACTTTAGCATTTGTGGTCGGAAAAGGAGTTTTGAATGCGGCGATCGCCCTAAGTGTAGCCTATATTCCTCAATATTATCGCGTTGTTCGTAATCATACCACTTCTGTGAAAAGGGAATTATTTATTGAAGCCGCCCAAGCATTAGGAGCAAATACCGGTCGAATTTTAACTCGTTATTTATTTTTAAATGTAATCCAAAGTGTTCCAGTATTATTTACCTTGAATGCTGCTGACGCCATTTTAACCTTAGGAGGATTAGGATTTTTAGGTTTAGGTTTACCCGATCAAATTCCCGAATGGGGACATGATTTAAGAATTGCCTTAGAAGCATTACCAACCGGAATTTGGTGGACAACATTATTCCCGGGTTTAGCATTAACAATTATGGTAGTCGGTTTATCT
>DMPJ01000155.1:0-2603 GCA_003456035.1 Planktothrix sp. UBA8402 | reverse complement strand
CCAAATAGTAGGGTGCGTAAGCCCCGCGCACGCACCAAACCCAATTTTTTAATCACCAAACCCAATTTTTAGAAAAAAAAATAGCTGTCCCCGATCAATTGGGACAGCATTACCAACTAGGTATTTTTACTTCTTTGTATAGAATTTTCATTCTAAAATCGTTTAACACAGATTGGATCACGATTCAACTGTTTCCTCCGAATCTTCTGTATCTAAATTATCGGGATCAACGTAATAACAAACGGTATCATCAACACAGATCAACGCCCAACCCGATTCATCAATATTTTTCAACTTATAGGCTCCTTGTTTAACAAAAAAACCTTTATGGTTGCGGGTTTCGGCTTTGACATAAACTTGGTTATCCATAGTGATCCCATCTCCTTAATTGATGATCAAAAAGTTTTTTGAACGATTTATTTTGATTGTTATTTACTGAAGTTTTCAAATGGTATCACTATTTTTTGTCTTTGTTCGTTAACTTATGTAATTTTTTGTTGCGCTTTCTTAATACTTTTTAGTGGTTTATAGATTTATCGTCATTTTCAGTCATTAACAGCCATTTTTAGTCGATTTACCGCAATCCAAATTACTCATCCGTTTAGTGATTGTCAGGAATTACCTAATTATGCAAGTAGAGCAGCAAAATTAGGTAAAAATTCCCTAACCTTCAAATAACCATTGTTTGACTCTAGCTAAGGATTTCCAGTCAGGTTTGCGAGTTAATCCATCTTCAAAATTCTTCGCTATTTCCTGTTGCCAATCTGTATCTACTAATACTAACTGACTGGCGAGTTCAACATGAGAACGTACCCCCGTTTTCCCTAATTCCAACATCGCCGTAGCTAAATTAACTCTAGCTTGGGGATCATGGGGATTCAGTTTAACCGCCGTTTTTGCCGCATTATAGGCTAATTTCGGTTTATCTGCTAATAGATATAACCAGGCTAAACTTGTCCAAGCATTACTATTTTTAGGGGCGAGATCGCAAATTTCTTTAAACACCGGAATTAACGTTTCCGGGTTTTCCCCCGCTTGATACCGTTCAAAAGCTTGCTTAAATAATTCTTCTGGAGTTAATTCTTCTGGAGTTGTCATAAGTCCTTGAAAATTTGAACAAAATAGAGCGATAGGTTATGAACTAGGGGATTTTTACCTAATTTATGACCTACCGCAAATTGCCAACCTTTAATTATAACTTAAAGTGGGAAAGCCGTCTAGGAAAAATCTCCTAACTTTTGGGGTTTCCCTGCTATTAAACCGTTAAACTCCTAGGTAGCAAAGGATTTACCACAACCACAGGTTTGAGTCGCTTGGGGATTGGTAAACTGAAACCCACCACCAATCAAAGCATCAGTATAATCGAGGACTAAACCGTAAATGTAAAGTAGGCTTTTGCGATCGCAAACGACCTGAAACCCCTGATAATCAAAGACGTCATCATCCTCTCGAATGGTGCTAGGGTCAGCAAAATCCATCAAATAGGACATTCCAGAACAACCGCCTTGGCGGACTCCAACGCGCAGACAAAGATCCTTTCCTTGCTTTTCCCGCAGAAATTGAACTTGCTTGATGGCTGATTCCGTCATCTGTACCCCTTGTGCTGGGGCTTGGGTCGCTTGTGTCATGGCTTCTCCTAACTCATGAAGTAATGTTTTAAACCAATCAAAAAATAATATTTTTGACCAGGCTTGTCTGTTATTGATATTTTATCTTAAACCCTTGTCATCGGGTTTGAATTGTTTCGCAAGTCCTGATAAAGTTAGCTCAATAAAGTGATCCCCGAAAAATCAATAAATGTTATTAGGAGAAAATCAATGTCTGAGCAACAATCAGTCCTGATTTTTGATGGTATAGATGACCAAATAGAGTTATCTAAAAATTTTCCCGACCTTGACAAAGCCATCACTATCGAATTTTGGGCTAAGGGAGGAAATAATCTGGCTGAACAAACCAGTATCCTTGAGGCTTATAATGCTGAAAATGCTCGGGTTTTACAAATTAGTCTACCTTGGCGGGATGGGACAGATACTCGGATTTTTTGGGACGCGGGGAATCAGGACGGCTTTGATCGCATAGATAAAACCGTCAAGATCAGAGAATATAATGTTTGGACTCATTGGGCTTTTGTGAAAAATGCCGCCACAGGACGAATGTACATTTATCGGAATGGAGTGGTCTGGCATCGAGGTAACGGCCATAATAGAATATTAACTGGTATTGAAAAACTTGTGATTGGTTCTTCTGTCAATTCTTCTTACTATTGGAAGGGTTCTCTTGCGGAATTTTATATTTGGAATCAAGCTCGCACCCCAGAAGAAATTAAACAAGATATGTATCGGCGTTTAGTTGGTGATGAACTAGGATTATCTGCTTATTTACCTCTAAATGGCGATGCTAATGACAAAACCAGTTACGCTAACAATGGCATAATTTATGGAACTAGCTGGAAACTAGAGAAACTACCTGTCAAACTTGAACAAACCTCTAGGAATAAAACTAGAACTAAAACTAAAACCAAAACTAAAACTAAAACTAAAACTCAACCTATGACCACCGTTGAACCAAGCTCTAATCCTGAAACTCCCGAACCAATTTTAGAA
>DMPJ01000183.1 GCA_003456035.1 Planktothrix sp. UBA8402 | reverse complement strand
CCCTACGGGGATATGTTACGATTAGAGAGTAAATTTTAATATAAATAATAAAATGACATCATATATTGAGGTCGATATAAATGTTTGATCAATCAATCTGTATAAATAGTTTAGAAGATTTGAGATCCGGTAATCCAACTAGACAAGCTGAAGCATTACTAAGGTTAGTTGATGATGAAGTTTATGAAGCTGTACCGGATATTCTGCCCTTATTAAACTCTCCAGAAACAGCAATTCGTTCTAGTGCGGCTTACGCATTAGGTTATCTGGGAATTGATGAAATTAAAAAAGTGGGTTATGCTCTAATTAATATACTCAATGATCCCGAAGAAATTGTGAGATATGATGCAATTGAAGCCCTGGGAGGATTGCAATATATTGAGGCTGTTGATCAAATTAAAGATAAATTAATTAATGATCCTTATGCAAAATACATAAACCCGGTTTCTCGGAAAAACCGGGTTTATGGGGATTAATTTCTTAATTGTACAGGCATAACTAAATAAGTCATTTTAATCCCACCCAAAGGATTAACAATAACTGGAGTAGTGGCTGCATTCAACTGTAGGGAAACTTCCGAGGTATTAAATACTTTTAAACCCTCCAATAAGTATTTAACATTAAATGCCAATTCCTTGGGTTCATCCCCAGAAATTTGAGCGGGGAGAGATTCCAAAGCATTACCAACATCGGCAGCTTCTACGGATAAGGCCATGAGTTGATTAACATGATCAATGCTACATTTGACAATATCATTTTTTTGAGAAGCTAAAACCGCAATTCGTTCTAACGCCCCGATAAATCCCCGCCGATCTATATTAATTTGGTTGACAAATTGATGGGGAATTAACTGTTGATAAGCCGGATAAGCCCCTTCTAATTTGCGAGTATTTAATCGTTGTTCCCCCAGTTCAAAAATTACTTGACTCTCATCAAATCGCAAGGTAATAATAACCGGAGAATCGTCCTTAGATCCGCCGTGAGTATCAACAGTTCGCATCGCCACCATCCTTTCCACTTCCCTTAACGCCCGGGCTGGAACTGTTACCTCAAATTCCTCTAATTCCTCATCGGGATCGGTTTCACTTAAATTTTCTGTTTGCACAACTGCTAATCTATGACCGTCCGTTGAAGCAAATTCAATCGTATTATTTTGAACTTTTAAATGAACTCCAGTTAAAACCTGTTTAGTTTCATCGGAACTCGTAGCAAATAACGTCCCCTTTAATCCCGAAATCAAAGATTCCGCCGCCAAATGAATCGAATCGCCCGTTTCAATAGCAGGTAATTCGGGATATTCTTCCGCCGCCATTCCTCGAACTTGATACTTTCCTGAACTGGAAGTTAAATTAACAATTGCTTCCCCAGCTTCATCATCAATGGTAATTTCTCCCCCAGGTAAACGGGAGACAATATCATTAAATAATTTAGCCGGGACAGTTAAAGTTCCGCCCTCCGTGACCGTCGCCGACATACTCGCCCGAATCCCCAAACTTAAATCAAATGCAGTTAAATTTAACCGTTGATTTTCTTCATCAGCATCAATTAAAATATTAGATAAAATTGGATGATTGGGACGGGATGGAATCGCCCTAGACACCCAAGATAAATTAGAACTTAATTTGTCCTGCTCAACAATAAATTTCATAGTTAACCTCCATTAGTATGTGTTAGCATTATTATTATGCTAACAATTTCTGACGTTCACGAGAGAACCGAACCCCTGATTATAACCTAAAAATCTCTCAATATCTTTTTTGATTACAGTCAATACCATAAACCGGAGGCTTGGAAAAACCCTGAACTCTAGGAAATACTTCAAAACTACTGATGTTATCAATACATGAAAATTACATCTGACAAAGAAAATCGTAAAAGCCCTCTCTGGAGCCTGTTTCTATTGATTATTGGGGGTGGGTTAGCCTTGATGGGCGATCGCTGGTTAGCCAGCCAGACCGCTTCAAATGTTCAGTCCTCAACCGCTCAAACCGTTTCCAAAACTGCCCCCGCTCCCGCTTCCAATTTAAACAGTCAAGTCAATTCTCCCCCAAATCCGACTAGCTGGTTAGCTCAAAAAGCTGCCACAAAGCCCGTAGATTCTAACTTTATTGTCGATGCGGTTAACGAGGTGGGGCCAGCCGTAGTTCGGATCAATGCCTCTCGTCGAGCCTCACGGGGAGGATTGGAGCAGTTTGGAAATAGCTTTCCAGAGGAATTTTTTGGGGCTGAATCCCCTAAACGCCGTTCTGATCGCCCGGTTGAACAGGGGACGGGTTCAGGTTTTATTCTCTCAGCCGATGGCGTGATTATGACCAACTCCCATGTTGTGGAGGGAACTGATCGGGTGCAAGTGGTTTTAAGAGATGGTCGTCGATTCGATGGCAAGGTATTAGGATCGGACGCGGTGACGGATGTGGCTGTAATTAAAATTGATGCTGATAATTTGCCTAGTGTTAAAATTGGCGATTCTGAAGCCCTATCTCCGGGGGAATGGGCGATCGCCATTGGCAATCCTTTAGGATTAGATAATTCGGTGACGGTGGGAATTATTAGCGCCACCGGACGGTCGAGTAGTGATATTGGTGTTCCTGATAAACGGATTGGCTTTATTCAAACCGATGCAGCCATTAACCCCGGAAATTCTGGGGGGCCACTTCTCAATGCTAAAGGAGAAGTGATCGGGATGAATACCGCTATTATTAGTGGTGCTCAAGGTTTGGGCTTTGCCATTCCGATTAATAAAGCTCAACAAATTGCCCAACAATTAGCCACAACTGGACGGGCTGAACACGCCTATTTAGGAATTGAAATGGTCACACTCAGCCCGGAATTATATCAAGAATTAAAAGAAATCCCGGATTTAGAGTTTCCCATTACTCAAGATAATGGTGTGTTAATTATGAAGGTAATTTCAGGTTCCCCGGCGATGAAATCTGGATTAAAACCAGGAGATATTATTGTAAAAATTGATGAAAAACCTATTATAAAATCTGATAACGTTCAGGAATTAGTTCAAAATAAGAATGTCGGAATACCCATGAAAGTAGAGTTAAACCGTCAAGGACAGCCCCTAATCTTGGAAGTCAAAACAGGCAATATGCCGGGATAATTTCATTATGTAGGGTGCGTAAGAGCTTCTCGCACGCACCAACAAATATATTTCAAAAATCAAAAATCAAATGAGTAAAATTCTAGCTATTTGTGAACTGGGAAACCCAGTTTTAAGAAATCATGCTCATCGCGTAGAAAATATTAGAGAGGAGGGAATTCAAACCTTAATTAATAATTTAATTATCACCGCATCTCAAGCGAATGGCGTGGGAATAGCCGCCCCTCAAGTGGGAGTGAGCGATCGCTTATTTATTATTGCCTCCCGTCCCACATTGCGCTATCCTAACGCACCCTTGATGGAACCCACAGCCATGATTAAC
>DMPJ01000307.1:2132-6932 GCA_003456035.1 Planktothrix sp. UBA8402 | reverse complement strand
AACGATAGTAATTCTAGTTCTAGTATCTTAATTCAGATTAGTTCAGAACCGAATCCTTTGACCTTTGTGGCTTCTGAAATTGAACCCACACCACAACTCGGTAGTATCGAAAATGATCAACTCATTGGTAGCAATGAAAATGATGCAATACGCGGGTTTAAAAGCGCAGATAAAATTGAAGGTAGAAATGGAACAGACTTATTACAAGGAAACAAAGGTAGTGATACTCTTGATGGAGGAAATGATCAAGATATTCTTAGAGGGGGGAAAGGCAATGATATCTTAATCGGTGGCAATGGTGATGATATTCTAATCGGTGATCTCGGTCAAGATGAATTAACAGGAGGAGCAGATGCGGATGTATTCGTTTTAAGCACAAATCCCAATTTCCCCAACTCCAATCCAAATTTAGCAGATATAATTACAGACTTTAATGCTCCTGAAGGTGATAAGATTGGATTATCGGAAAACTTAATTACACAAACATTAATATTAGAAACCTTTGATTCTAATGCTGATGGAAGTCTTGATGCTACTGTAATTAAACTCGGTAGTGATAGTCAATCTGAAGTTCTTGGTGTTGTGTTAGGTACAGTTTCTGCAAATGGACAAACGACATTAACGCCAACCGATTTTACCGTAATTTCCAATGGTCTGCTAATGTTAAGCTAAAAGAGTTGGGGTTACAACAAATGATCATGATGCAACTTTCCAAAAGCTCGCTTGATGATGACGAAATTATTGGCTTCCTGAAACAAAACCTGGAATTCAAGGAAGTCTATCAGAAGATTTTGTCTCAAAAAGTAATCAATCAAGTTGCTGAGGAAAGAGCAAGCACGGTAACGGCTGAAGAAATTCAAAACCAAGCTAACCAGCAACGTTATGAAAAACGCTTAGAAAAGGCGGCGGATACCTTAGCTTGGTTAGCTGACCAAATGATTACTTCCGATGACTGGGAAGCGGGAATTCGAGAACGTCTTTTATCTGAAAAATTAGCAGAATCTTTATTTGCTAAAGATGTTGAAAAATACTTTATTCAAAATCGCTTGAGTTTTGAACAAGTTTCATTATATCAAATTATTGTTCCCTACGAGCGCTTGGCTAGGGAATTATTTTATCAAATTGAAGAAGAAGAAATCAGTTTCTATCATGCCGCCCATTTATATGATATTGACCCTAAACGTCGGGAACAATGCGGATATGAAGGTAAACTTTATCGTTGGGGATTAAAAGCGGATTTTGCCGTNNGTATTTGGTTCAACTCCAGGAGAAATATTAACTCCAGTCAAAACTGACCAAGGTTATCATTTAATCTTAGTTGAGGAATTTATTCAAGCTGAATTGACTCCTGAACGTTATCAAGAGATTCTTCAAAAACTATTTAAAGAGTGGTTGGCTAGTGAATTGAATTATCGGCTATATAACACTTAAAATTTTGCTTTAAAGTTATTGTAACCCGATAAAATGCACCCTAAAATTGATTAATTGACAAGATTAATCAGATAAACTTGGTCTTTTTTTCAAGCCTAATACTGTTCCTAATACACCGAAAATTAATAAGCTCAAAGCAGTTGAAGGTTCAGGTACTTTGACCTTTGTTGAACTGGTTTGATAGGTAATTAAGGTGAGGTTTTGACCTTGACTAAATTGACGAGAATATAATCCCGATAACAAAATATTGACAGATGCTTGATTTTCTTCATGGTTTGTTGTTGTCAACGGTGATAATTGAAACCCCTGACTATTTTGGATCGATAAATTATGTTTGTTAGCAGAATTTATCGAGCTATTTAAACTAAAGAAATCTAACAAATTATTAGAAGAATCTTCAAACAAATAGAAAGCGATATAATTCGCTGCTTGAATCGATTCTTGTTGCAGTGATTTTTGGGTTTCTAAATTTAAAACTGAGTAAAAATCAAAAGCAAATTCTTGATTTTCAGCAATTTTAAATTGATAACCAATAGCTGCTGCTTGACTTTGAGCTAAACCTAAATATTCTTTACCTTCTCCTAGAGTTATCGCTTGTGAACTATTGTTAGCCAGGGGAAAACAATTGTCAGGTTTTAAACAAAAATTAACATCAAAATAGGCATTAGCATTCGCTTCAGCTAATACAGTCCCTTTCCCAGCTACTGCTAGGGTTTGAGTATCTGTAAACGTGGAAATGCTGGTAGGAACTTGACTAAAATTATAAATGAAGGTTTCAGCTTCAGCATTAGCTAATGTCCCGGCAAAACCGGGAGAAATACTACTTAATAAAGTAACAACGGGAGTGGCTACTATCAAGAATTTCAGAGTTGATTTGGGTAGAATATTCATGTTAAATTCTTTTGTTAAGTTTTAAATCAAAATTGATCACGGTATCAATACCGATAATCTATAGATTTAATATAGTCTGGTGATCCAAGAATTAACAGGGGTTAGTTTAAAGATTTTAGTTTTTTTTGTAAAGATACAATAAAAATATTGAGGTTTAAAAAATGATCCTGATTTTTGCTATAATTAATCAAAAGCTATTCCTGTAGAAACGCGAGATATCACGTCTCTAAAACTCCTAACGCTCTCCTAATATTTGCATCAATTTTTTCAATTCAACCTCGGTTAAATCTCGCCATTCACCGGGTTCGAGTCCATTTAATGTTAAATTAGCGATCGCAACTCTAACTAACCGTAAGGTCGGAAACCCGACCGCCGCCGTCATCTTGCGAACTTGACGGTTTCGACCTTCCGTTAAGGTTAATTCTAACCAAGCGGTCGGGATAGTTTTACGAAACCGAATTGGAGGCTCACGAGGAGGTAAACTGGGTTCTGTAGAAAGTAATTTCACCTGGGCAGGTTTTGTCCGATAATCTGATAATTGTACCCCCAAACTCAACTGTTTTAACGCGGTTTCATCGGGTATTTTTTCCACCTGTACCCAATAGGTTCGAGGATGGGCAAATTTAGGATCAATTAAGCGATGTTTAACAAAATTATCATTGGTTAATAATAATAATCCTTCACTATCTCGATCTAACCGTCCAACCGGATAAACTAAAGGAATAGAAATAAAATCCTTCAGGGTTTTACGAGTAGCAGTGGTGGGATCTTCATCGGTAAACTGACTCAAAACATCATAGGGTTTATAGAACAAAATATATTGATAGGGCATAAGTTACCAGGCAAAATTTTGATTAGTTAAAAATCCTATATCTGTAATTTTATATTGACGAAAACATCAATATTCGGCTATAATGGGAAAAGTTCCCTTTGAGCTTGTGCAAACAGACTGCAAAAAATTGTTACAGCACTTTCCGTACTTATGAGGTACAATTTGATCCCCCCAACCCCCCTTGAAAAGGGGGGCTTTTCCAGTCCCCCCCTTATTAAGGGGGNNATCCACAATAGTCAGAACCCCGGCAAAACTGCTACCATACCAGTTATGCAGACTGGCGGCTAGGGTGGCCAGGATGTTTACAATTAACCGTTACTTAAAATTACAGCGAATGGCTAAAGATAATTCTGGTGCTGAAAAGAAAAAAGCTCTAACCCTTGTTTTAAACCAAATTGAGCGTAGCTTTGGAAAAGGGGCCATTGTTCGGTTAGGGGATGCTACCCGCATGAAAGTGGAAACCATTCCCAGTGGCGCATTAACCCTAGACTTAGCCTTGGGAGGGGGTTTACCCAAGGGACGGGTAATTGAAATCTATGGGCCAGAAAGTTCGGGTAAAACTACATTAGCCCTACACGCGATCGCCGAAGTCCAAAAAGCCGGAGGAGTAGCCGCCTTTGTCGATGCAGAACACGCCCTAGATCCCAGCTACGCGGCCGTCCTAGGGGTCGATACCGAAAATTTACTCGTTTCTCAACCGGATACGGGAGAAATGGGCTTAGAAATTGTGGATCAGTTAGTCCGGTCTGTGGCCGTTGATATCATTGTAATTGACTCCGTTGCCGCCTTAGTTCCCAGGGCTGAAATTGAAGGGGATATGGGGGACGCCCACATGGGTTTACAAGCTCGGTTGATGAGTCAGGCGTTACGCAAAATTACGGGAAATATTGGTAAGTCAAATTGTACCGTGATTTTCCTCAACCAATTGCGTCAAAAAATTGGTGTTGTCTATGGAAACCCGGAAACTACAACCGGAGGTAATGCGTTAAAATTCTATGCCTCTGTACGTTTAGATATTCGTCGAATTCAAACCTTAAAACGGGGAACGGATGAATACGGAATTCGGGCTAAAGTTAAAGTGGCTAAAAATAAAATTGCCCCGCCTTTCCGTATTGCTGAATTTGATATTATTTTTGGAAAAGGGATTTCTACCTTGGGTTGTTTAGTTGATTTAGCAGAAGAAACGGGGGTATTAAAACGTAAAGGAGCTTGGTATAGTTACAACGGCGATAATATTGGTCAAGGACGGGATAAAACCCTAACTTATTTGGAAGAAAATGCAACTTTGGCAAAAGAAATTGAACAAAAAGTCCGAGTAGCTTTAGATAGTGGTGCTGTGGTTTCAGCTAATTCTGTTACCCAGGTTGATAGCCATGATGACGAAGATTTCGACGCCAGTTCGGAAGAAGAATAGGTTCTGTAGGGGCGGGTTCTGTAATAATATTTGATATTAACAAATAATCTAAATAAACCCGCCCAACCCCACCGGAAGATCCCCCCTAGCCCCCTTAATAAGGGGGGGACAAGATCATATCAAAGTCCCCCTTTTTAAGGGGGATTTAGGGGGATCTTCAGGGGTCGGGGTTTGATCAAAATTAATGGTGATTTTAATTAACATTAATCCGTAGGGGCGGGTTCTGTAATAA
>DMPJ01000307.1:539-2113 GCA_003456035.1 Planktothrix sp. UBA8402 | reverse complement strand
CCTTAATAAGGGGGGGACAAGATCATATCAATTAATGAAATCTATCAGTTAGAACTCTATGAAATTCAAGAGGAATTACGAAAACGAGGCTATTCCCCTAAACCGAATCATCTACCGTCTAATGGAAATATCAACCCTAATGTCAATCCTAAATTGCTGAAACCGGATTCCAATTCCTAATCCGAATCAAGTCTCACCCTGGCGGTGGGACTTGATTTATTCAGCTATAATATAATTGGAAACGAGCAAACGACCTTAAGAAAAAAGGGGAGTCCCTAACAGCCAACCGTCAACCGTCAACCGTCAACAAACCAGATTATGAATTTCTTAGAAAGTATCAAAATGGCAACTACAACGCTATTAGCAAATAAAATGCGAAGTAGTTTAACCATGTTAGGAATTATTATTGGCAATGCTTCTGTTATTGCTATGATTGGCATTGGAGAAGGCGCTCAGAAATTTGTTAATAATCAAGTTAATTCCTTGGGGCCAAATGTTTTATTTGTGTTACCTGGAAGCCCGGAATCCCAAAGGCGTCCAGTATTTCCGCCGCAAAATTTAGTCTTACAAGATGCAATAGCGATCGCCGAACAAGTGCCTTCTGTTGAACAAGTTTCTCCTTCTTTAAATGGCAGTTCCTTAATTACCTATCGCAGCAATAATGCTTCAGCTTCTATAGTTGGAACAACACCAGAATTTTTATCGGTGCGGAATTTTGATGTTGCTAAAGGTCGATTTATTACGGATTTAGACTTAAAACGAAATGAACAAGTTGTCGCATTAGGATCAGAATTAGCTCAACAATTATTTGGAACTGAAGACCCCATTGGTAAATCGGTTCGACTGCGGAATTTGAGTTTACAAGTTATTGGGGTAATGCAGCCTAAAGGCTCCAGTTTTGGCAGTAATGACGACATGAATGCTTTTGTTCCCTTAACCACAATGGCTAATAGAATTGTGGGAAATAGATCACCATACGGAATGCAAGTTACTTTTATTTCTATTGCTATTGATAGTCAAGATAATATGAGAGCAGCCCAATTTCAAATTGAAAATTTATTGCGGTTACGTCATAAAATTACTAATGAAGATGATTTTACTGTTAGAAACCAAAAGGATTTGATGAATATTTTGGGGAGTATTACCGGAGCCTTAACTATTTTATTAGCAGCAACTGCCGCAATTTCACTATTAGTAGGTGGGATTGGAATTATGAATATTATGCTGGTTTCTGTCAGCGAAAGAACTCAAGAAATTGGATTAAGAAAAGCGATCGGAGCTACCCAATCAGATATTTTAATTCAGTTTATAATTGAATCAGTCATCCTATCAGCAGCAGGGGGTTTTATTGGGACATTAATTGGTGTGGGTGTGGTTTTAGTCGTCGGTGTCTTAACTCCTTTACAAGCTGGAGTTTCTACCGTTGCTATTGTAACAGCCGTTAGTATTTCTGGTGCAATTGGATTATTTTTCGGTGTTGTTCCTGCTAAACAAGCTGCCAAACTTGACCCTATTGTAGCTTTAAGAAGTATTTGATTAGTTGAGTTTTAATTAGTTGAGTTTTAATTAATTGA
>DMPJ01000307.1:0-512 GCA_003456035.1 Planktothrix sp. UBA8402 | reverse complement strand
GAATAGGATACTCCATAGAATAGGGTAATCCCTTGCTAGAATAGGGTGATCCATAGAATAGGCTAATTTCTTGCTAGAATATAGAGTTTAAATGCGTAACATCTGATCCTATTAAAATTATGAAAACATCAATTTCTACCGAAACAGAAAATCAAGATTTTCAAGCAAATCCTGTTATTATTTATTTAGAAAATGTTACCAAAGTTTATGGGATGGGTGATATTCAAGTTCAAGCATTAAAAGGGGTAACATTAACAGTAGAACAAGGGGAATACTGTTCGATTATGGGGGCTTCGGGTTCGGGAAAATCAACGNNATGAATATTATTGGTTGTTTGGATCGTCCCTCCGCAGGTGCTTATTATTTGGATGGGGTTAATGTAGCCCAAATGTCGGAAAATAATTTAGCCCGAATTCGCAATATTAAGTTAGGGTTTGTCTTCCAACAATTCCATCTTTTACCTCAATTAAGTGCTTTAGAAAATGTAGTTTTACCGATGATGTATGCTGGAA
>DMPJ01000238.1 GCA_003456035.1 Planktothrix sp. UBA8402 | reverse complement strand
GAGACAAGGAAATATGTAGAAGCGATCGCTGATTTACCCTGTCAATTAGTTGATACCCGCAAAACCACACCCGGATTAAGATTATTGGAAAAATATGCGGTGCAAGTCGGTGGGGCAAAAAATCATCGGATGGGATTAGATGATGCGATTATGATTAAAGATAATCATATTGCGGCGGCGGGGGGAATTGCAGAAGCGATTACTAAAATTAGAGAAACAATGCCTTATCCTTTAACAATTGAAGTCGAAACAGAAACCTTAGAACAGGTTAAAATAGCGTTAGAATATCAAGCGGATATTATTATGTTAGATAATATGTCCTTAGAGTTAATGAGAGAAGCTGTTAATATTATTCGTCAATATAACTCCCGAATTAAAATAGAAGCATCGGGAAATATTACCTTAGAAACTATTCGTTTTGTTGCAGAAACCGGAGTTGATTATATTTCAACCAGCGCCCCTATTACCCGTTCAAATTGGTTAGATTTAAGTATGAAAATGTAAATTAAACTGTAGGGGCGAGGTTTTCTCACCCCAAGATCACACCTCTATTCCTAACAACTACTTAGAAATAAAATGCACCCAAAAACTACCATCCGGGATACAAACCCGGCGAATCAATAGATAGGAATAATTCAAATAAGACCCACTCAAATCCGTGCGATAACCGGAGGAAAACCATTCTCCATAAGGATCATGAACAATAAATCCATATTCGTCATAACCCACCACAGGCATAATATGACCAAAGGAGGTAAAATATCCATGAATTACGACGGGATTTCCAGCAGCAATCCATTCTTTGATATCATCTATGGTGCCATTTTCAGTAAAATAATCTTGACAACCATAATCTCTAACAATTCGAGCTAAATCGTTGGGATCATGACGACTGTAGCCTTTATCAATAGCATATTGATAGAGTTCATCTTCAAACTGACCCGAACTGGTTTTACGACGAGCTTTGAAATATTCCAAAGACATTGCTATGGATGTCACATTGCATGATCCCGTAGGATTAAACCAGTTATCTAATTGAGATTTATAGGGAACATTTAAACGGTAACTGCTAGGAATTGGTTTAGGATAAACTAGATTTCCATTTTCATAAATTTCGGCGTGTTCTCCCCAAATATATAAAACCGAATATCCCCCATAAGATTCATTCCGTAAAGCCACTCGTAAATGTCCACGAATGGGATCATAAGCTAAAATTGCAAATTCTTTTTCACCCGGAATCGTAAATTTTTCCGAGTCATTGAGTTGAGAAGAAGCAATTGGTTTAACCTTAAAAATTGTACTTTTAACGGTTTTCAAAATCGGGGTAGTTACAGGAATCTGTTCCCGTTTGGTTTCTCCCAGCTTTTTCGCTGTCACTGCACCCAAATAACCCACTTCACCACACTGCATCAACTTCTGAAATTGATGTAATCCCGCCGTTGATTTGGGGCCAAAAATCCCATCCGCAGGAGGATCAAGCAGTCCTAACTCAATCAGTCGAGTCTGAATTTGACGGGCAAGATCGTCATCTTCAGAAATGGCTTTAATATCATATCGAATATTTTTACCGAGAAAATCTTGTAGTTTCATAAGATTATGAAAGGTGATCAGGACAATTTTACCGAGATTTGGGAAGAATTTGGAGATATTATTTAGGAAGGTTTCAAAATCACAATTCCATAGGCATCAGGAGATAAATACCGTTGTGCCGCCTGTTGAATTGTTTCTGAACTCAAACCTTGAATATGATCGGGGTAATGGAGACCCGCAGTTAAATCCCCCACCAAAGATTGATAATATCCATACAACCCGGCGCGATCGCTAGGAGTTTCATTTCCAAAGATAAACCGATTTGCCACCTGTGTCCTAACTTTGGCAATTTCATCTTCGGTAATTAGTTCGTTTTGAATTTCACGAATATGATCGGTGAGAATAGCTTCAACAATAGCTAAATTTTCTACAGGTAAACGGGCCGAAATATAAAATACTCCTTGCCAACGCTGGGTCATATTACTAGCAGAAATTGATGAAACTAACCCTCGATTTTCGCGTAGATCTTGAAATAGTCGTGCGGTTCTTCCCTGACCTAAAATATAAGCTAAAACATCTAAGGGATAGGTTTGAGGGAGTTCTTCTAAACCGGGTACACGCCACAACATGAGTAATCGAGCTTGTTCCAAGGTATCATCAATGATTTCTTGACGGACAATTTCCTTAAAACCCGCTTCCGGACTCCAGGGATGACGTTCAGGTGGGGCAGAACCCGTCGAGGATGGGGGATAAACCGAGCTAACGGCATTTTCCACCGTTTGGATCAAATTTTCAACGGGTAAATTTCCCACCACTGCAACGGTCATGGAGCGAGGTTGATACCAAGTGCGATGAAAGTCCCGCATTTGTTGAGATTGTAACTGCTCAATTACCGATGTTGGCCCCAAAACCGGGCGACGGTAGGGGAGTTGCTCAAAGGCGATTTCCATAGACTGCCGGAAAGAACGCCGACCCGGGTTATCCTCGGAACGACGAATTTCTTCCAATACCACAAATCTTTCCCGTTCAAAAGCCTCATCCGCCACACTGGCATTCAGCACCACATCAAATTGTAGGGGAGCTAAATCAGCAAAGTCTTGAGGGGCGGTGGTAATGTAGTAATGGGTATAGTCCTGACTGGTAGCCGCATTGGTGACAGCGCCACGTTGTTCTATTTTTTGCTCAAATTCGCCCATTTGCAGATGGGGTGTGCCTTTAAAAACTATATGTTCTAAAAAGTGCGCCATGCCGTTGATATCATCGGATTCAATTGCTGAACCAATATTGATCCAAACATTGAGATTGACGGCATCAACGGCTAACTGTTCTGCCACAATGGTCAGACCATTGGATAGTTGATGAACAGTAGGGGTATTCATCGGTTGAGGCGAAGATGGTTTAACGAGGATGGAAGTCATTTAAGTATCCGCATTATCAGTTATCAGTGATCACGCATCTGCATTATCAGTTATCATTTGTAGGGGCGGGTTAATCGGCGATTTAGGTATCGGAGCTACATATCTAACACCAACCCGTCCGTACCAGTTATCAAGTATCCGCATTTGGTTTTTAGTTGATAGTTGATAGTTGATAGTTTTTATTGTATTGTAGGTTGTTAACTAAAAACTGACAAGTACAGACGCGCCATAGCACGTCTGGCCCACTGATAACTGATTACTAATAATGCGGATACGCGTTTACTGATTATGGCATTTTTTCGTCAATATATCGCTCCGTTGATTGTGGTAATCATATTTTTATTCGCCCTGTTCGTTGTCAGCGCGCGAATTTTTCTCCCTGGAGATATGACCGCCCCGGCTCCTCTTGGCACAATTCCTGGTTTTCTGGTATCGACTCAATATTTAATTAATAATATCCGTGTCTGAAGTTTTTATCCCCGGTTATAATCTGCGCCAGGGGTCACGTTTAGATCGGGCTTTATTACTCAAGTTTGTATATCGAACCTACAAGGAACAATTCCCCGATCAAGATTTAAGCCATCTCGCCCCAACCGTTGAGCAGTATTTTTCCCCTCAAACCCCTTTATGGTGGGTGGATAAGTTCAACCCAGACCATTCACCCCCCCAACAAGCAGCTTGTTTATGGTTAGGAAATGCGATTGATCTGGCTGACGGAGAACGCACCGCCCATATTTTTCTATTATATGTAGCACCTGAACACCGAAAACAGGGTATTGGTTCGGCTTTAATGGCTCATGCCCAACAGTGGGCGACCCGACGGGGCGATCGCAAAATTAGTCTGCAAGTCTTCACGAATAACCAACCCGCCCTTAACCTCTATCAAAAACTCGGCTATCAACCTCAATCTTTGTTAATGCAGAAAATTCTGTAAGTGGGAATGGCGGGACAAAAAAAGTGGTATGCGATTAGCAGTGCGAGCGTCCTCGCTCGCTTACATTCTCGCTCGCTTACATTGATCAAGATGCCTATTTCAAGAATACCTGTTGCCTACTATATCAATCGATCAAGATGCCTATTTCAAGAATGCCTGTTGCCTACTATATCAATCGACATCAATGGTGACAAATTGCTGTAAATTAATAATATGGAGGATGAAAAACTGAGCAGAATCAATACTCAAGACCCCTTAGAAAGTCCTTTGGATCAATGGGATGATGGCGAAGTGGCCAAACCCGATCCAGAGGAAATGTTGCTGTTGTTAACCTCACCTGAACCTCAACAGCGCATGATTGCGGCCCGGGCATTTTGTGAAATTAAGGACGGGCGGGCTATTCCTGATTTAATTCGGCTGTTGAAGGATAGTTGCCCCTTAGTGCGGGTGAGTGTGGCCTATGCCTTGGGACGCAACTCTAATTCCCAAGTGGTGGAAGCATTAATTACAGAACTGCATCAAGATTGGAATGGTTATGTCCGCAAGGGAGTGGTTTGGGCTTTAGGAACCTGTGGCGATCGCAAAGCCTTAGAACCCTTACTAGATGCCCTAAAAACTGATATTCCAGCCGTGCGTCTCTGGGCAGCGAGTTCCTTGGGACAAATGGCAAAAGTTAGTTATGATACTGTGATTCGGGCAATTCCCCCGATGATTGAAGCTCTCCGTCAAGATCAGGTTCCTGCGGTTAGAAGTAATTGTGCTTGGGCTTTAGGGCAACTATGTCGAGAACTGCCCTCAAATGTCGTTTATGCTGTGGCAATTGACGCCCTAATTGAAGCTTTAGAAGAAGATGAAGATGTAGGGGTTAAGGATGATGCTAAATCATCTTTATTAAGAGTCGGTGATCCGCGAGGATTACAAATTATTGAAGACTTAGAAATGGACGGTTTATNNAACTATAGTTTTTATGGTTGTTCAATTTTTAAATAAGGTTGACCGCAACGCCGTGTTGCCTTAGCTTTTGACCTGGGCAAAACCAGGTGGGCACCTCGACCAGACTTAAAGTTTCCGAGTCTAAGCTCGGTTTACTGCTGCCTGAAATTCTCTTAGTTCCCGTATTCTTAAAGCTATAGATCAAAAAACATATCGGCAAATCACCAACGCCGCAGTACAACCTGAAATTTATTATAACAGTTTTTTTGGGAATGGCAAGGGGAGCAGGGGAGGTAGGGGAGCAGGGGAGGTAGGGGAGGTA
>DMPJ01000377.1 GCA_003456035.1 Planktothrix sp. UBA8402 | reverse complement strand
CAACAGAAATGAGTGTATCACATTTCGCAAAACAAAGGAATCTTTTGGCGGATTATCAAATATGGCTGGAGGTTATCCTTTAATAGTGAATGGTATACATATTCTCACATCAGAAGCTTTATATCAAGCTTGTCGGTTTCCCCATCTTCCTGATATTCAAAAATTAATTATTGCTCAAAATAGTCCTATGACAGCCAAAATGAAGGGTAAACCTTATCGAGATCAATCTCGTTCAGATTGGGAGCGAGTGAAAGTTTCGATTATGCGTTGGTGTTTACGAGTTAAATTGCTACAAAACTGGGATAAATTTGGCCAATTATTATTAGAAACAGGAGATAAAGCTATTGTAGAAGATTCCCATAAAGATGACTTTTCGGGCGCTATTCCAACAGATTATGATCAACTAATTGGTATCAATGCTTTAGGTCGCCTTTTGATGGAATTAAGGGAACATTTAAAACAGGATGCAAATTCATTAAAATCTCTAAAGCCTCTTGAAATTCCTGATTTTATTTTCTTAAGTAAACCTATTGAATTTCTAACATTAAAGGATGACAATTATACTTTAAGTATACAAGAAAAGCAACTCATTATTCCATTGATACCCGAAATTCTTNNAAGCCTAGACCAAACGAAGGAATTTTATAGAGAGGAAACAATAATTACTGATACAAATATAGAAAAAACAGAAAAAGATGATAATATATTCGATGGATGGGTTTTGCCAAAATTAGAAAAAATATTACAAAATTATCAATCTTATGATCAAATTTTACAGCATTTCAAAACTGTTAATAAAAAACAAATGCAAGACTGGATGAAATTAGCTGTTGAATTAGGTAAAGTAAAAAAAATAGAAAAACCTGTAAGATATATTTGGTACTCTGCTTATGAATCTGAATCTAATCCTACGAAAGCCAAAAAAGTCAGCCAGCCCAGAAATACTCGAAAAACTCAATTAAAATCTAGCCAAAAAAGTAAATCCAATGTAGCTCAAGAGAGTACGCAACTTTCTTTAATATAAATTTATCGCTTCTCTAACTCAGTTCAGGTATTGAAATCCGAGCGTTCTTAATAACTCCTAAAAAACAATCAATTATAAATTAAGATCATCTTCAGTTAAACCTGCATCCTTCAGAATTGCTTTTAATGTTTCAATTATTGACAAATCACAGATTTTAAGCTCTAATAGAATACTGAGTTTGTTAATGTATTGATAATTAAATATGCTAAAGTTACTAATCAACGCTCCTAAAGGTGGTGTCGGTAAAACAACAATCGCTACTAACACGGCTTTATTACTGGCAGAAGAAGGAAAAAGTGTCTTGGTACTCAAAATGTCAGGAACATCAAGAATTAAATATCATATTGAAAGTGCCAAAGAAAATTCACCTGATGTTTATAGCAAAATTGAAGTTAAAGAACATACGGATGAGACCCTACCCGATAACTTTAAGGGAATGGGAAAACATGATATAGTAGTTGTTGATACAGATGATAATTGGAATATTCTTGATGCACTTGTTGAAAAAAAACGGAAAGGATGGCGAGTCATTGTTCCTATCGTTCCCAATGATTCTGAAGGGATGCAATCTATTCCTGATGAATTGCAACCTATTGTTAATTATAGTACAATGGCAGGAATAGATCTTGATATGAAAATAATTCCCAATAAATGTGGTGAATCTGATGATAATAGCAGTGATATTAGCTTAGTGAAACAAAGATTAAAAGATTCCGGGTTACTAGGCTATATGAGTCGCTATTATTTACCTTTTGCTCAAAGAGTATTATATCCTTCTTCGCCTATTTTTCTGGATAATTTAATATTTAGAGATCAACTAAAATCTTTATTATCTGAACTTGGAATATTGTAATTTTTGTCTCAGGAGGATTTATTATGAGCCAACAATTGATTGATAGTTTATCAAAAAAATTCAAGAGTAGTTCAAACAAGAAACAAACAAAATATACTCTAAAGTTTGATCATAAAAAATTAGATACTGATATGTTAAACGAAGTCAAATTTTATTTAGGAACTGATAGCAACAAGAAAGCTTTAGAGGCTATTTTCAGCAATTTAGCTAGTGATGAAATTAGTAAAGAACGTTCTATTTATCATTTTGCTTCCCATGACTATTTAGATCGATTATATGAACTTTCTTTATATTCAAAAGGAGAATCCAAAATCTATATTCCTTCATTGATACTGATTGCTACTTCTAATTTAATTAATGAAAAATACAAAAATTTAGATTTTAAATCAGTTGAAGATGTAATTAATTATTTGATCCAGGTGTATTATGATAAAATCAACTATTTATGGAATCCTGAATAAATTAATATGCCTGATCAAAAGTTAATACAGTCCTTGACTCGTCGATTATTAAAAGCTAGTAATCAAGAAAAACTAGCTTATGAACTCAAAATCATAGAATTGTTAGGAGGTAATCCTATTAAAAAGGTTACGAATTTATCGACTCGAAGAGGCAAAGCAGATGGAGGGATTGATGGTAGAGTTAAGGTAAGAGGGCCTAAAATTACAAAAGTTAAACTTGCTGATGGATTACTTTATCAAAAAGGTAATTTTGATATTCAAGAAGCGGGAATTAGTGTAAAAATTCAAAGTCAAAAGTTTAGTCGTATTCAGTTTGGAGGTTTTAAAGATGATTTGGAACGAGAAGGTTTGTATATAGGAGTAATTGTATCTGCTACAGGGTTAGCACCTGATACTCAAAGACGAATTGCTGATATACATCAGGAAGGTATATATCAGTTTATAGACCTTCCGTTAGGAGATTTGTTAGCAGGTTTCATTCCTAATGAATTCATTTGCGATCATGACCCTGAAAAAATATTGCGAGAATTAAACTGATGGAGAATAATGAACAAGACTAAATTTTTAAAGTGTTCAACTTAACTTACAGTTTAAGATAGCGATCGCTTTTCTAACTCCGTTCACTTCTTGAAATGCGATCGCTCTTAATAACTCTTAAAAAACAATCAATTATAAATTGNNCTAACCAACCTTCGATCGCCTCTTTCACCATTTCCATTAAATGTTCGTAACTCTCACCCCAAGTATGACAACCAGGTAACGCCGGAACACTCGCACACCAAACATTATCTTCTTGCCAAACAATGACTTTAATTTTCATATTTTGATTATTTATTAGTAAAATTTAACTAATTGTATCACAATCCAATATTAACTGGCTACAGAAGAAGATCCCATTGCTTTTCTAACTCAGTTCAGGTGTTGAAATGCGATCGCTTGTTGGGTAAGTTGAGAGTGCGATCGCTATTATTATTTATAATTCTACCCAATTCTCTAAATTTAAACCCTCAACTCTAGCTAAATCAGTATCATTAGAAACCACAATTAAGTCTTTAACTATAGCAGTAGCCGCAATTAAAATATCTTCAGTTTGAATAGGTAAACCTCTTAATCTTAGATTAGCATGAATTTCGGCAGCTTTTTCTAAAATTGCCAAATCATCTAATAAAATAATAGGATATTTTTGACAAAATTCTTCAAATTGCCTCCTTTGTTTAGGTGCATCAACCGCTAAAAAACCTCGCCTAATTTCAAAGTAGGTAATACAACTGATATAAATATTTATTCCTTGAAATTCAACTGATCGTAGTTGATGCTTAAGTTTTAAATTATTTTTGAGAGCTAAAGAAACAATGTTAGTATCTAATAAGTAACTCATAAAATTTTATTTTCTCTTAATTGCTTCATCAAAAATTGCCATTTGTTCAGGAGTGAAATTCTCCCCGATTTTCGATAAAATTTCTATTGACATTATTCCTCTACAATGTTCTTTTAATTCAGTATCTGGCATACTGTTAAAATCTTCAAATGTCAAATTTTCTTGAGCAAGATTAACTAAAAGTTTTACCATTTCTGAATAATCCAGATCCTCTTTAAATAAAGGACGTTCTTCCATTAAAATAGAAACAATATCCTCAATTCTTTTAACCATTAATTCTTGTCTAATATCTGTTGATAACATAATTAGTACCTCGCTAAACAGTGTTGATCACCATTGTATCAGGTTTTTAAACTTTCTGCATTGTTACGGTTCAGATTTAGTGGCTTTTGGGGTAGCAAGAAAACAGGGTAAGCTAACCGTAGGCAAAGAGAATAAAATCAATGTTTTCAACGGTCGTCAAAATTTATGCTAAAATAATCAATAATATTGCTAAATGTAAAGCCGATGATTAATCCATTAACAATATCTCCAGAGATTGCAACCGCAATAGAAACCGTTGCTCAACAGTTTAATTTATCTGTTCCAGAATTATTAGAACGAATTAGCCAAGGGAAATTAACGGTTATTGATCCTGAAGAATTAGAAGATTTTCTGGATTTAAAGGATGCGATTCAAGCTGAAAATGATCCCGAAAATCAAGAAAGGGTTTCTTGGGAGATTATTAAACATAATTTAGGGATTAATTAGAAAGTGTCTCAGTACAAAATAGAATTTTTAAAGACAGCAGAAAAAGAATTTTATCAACTCCCTAAAGAAATCCAAAAGCGCATTGCTAATAAACCAGAATCCTTAACAATCAATCCTTATCCTTCAGATGTTAAAGCTCTCAAAAATGGTGAAGGACGTTTAAGGGTGCGTGTGGGTGATTATCGAATGATTTATCGAGTTGAAAATGATCGCCTTGTGATTCTAATTATTAAAGTTGGACATCGGAAAAATATTTATCGAGATTAATTAACTCACAGAAGAAGATCCCATTGCTTTTCTAACTCAGTTTATTTGTTGAAATGCGATCGCACCTTTCCCTAATATTCTAATTTTGATTTTTTATCAATAAAATCTGATCTATTTTATCATAATTAACAGTAATTTGTCTAGTTATAAACCAGAATATTTTCACATAATCAAACCTAGCCTACAGGTCAAAAATAAATAAATAATTATTATCAAATCTACAAAAAGAGTGCTGATTTTGGGAATTAGGTTAGAAAGAGCGATCGCTTTAATCCCGGTTTTGAACCAGCCAAAAGCCCATAATTGACTTGATCCCTCTTGATATTAAAGCGATCCTGTGCGAATTCGATGCAGCACTCCCTAGTGACAGCCTAGGAAAAATCTATTATAATATTGATAATAATGCTGATATTCGTTTTAAAAAAATAATGATCCTTGTCTAAGGATATTAATTGGGCTACAAATTTTTGTCCCAAACTGACATCCATCCCAAATCCATGACCGGGGTTTGTTAACCTTTTTTTAATTTTCGTTAAAAAATACCAAAATTTGATGGGAATAATCGTAAAATGTATAAGGAGGTGCAGACAAAAAACTCTTGGTATGTAAAACACTCTGCAAGTCAGCACGATAACTACTGAGTAATGACAACAGACAATGCACACAATCTAATTGATGCTCAACAAACACAGGACACAGGTAGATCAAGACCAACTTTATCCGATTGGATCTGTTGATCAGGGGTGGGTCATAGATTCAAACCCCCTAACTCAACCCCTACCCGAAGGCTATATCCCCAGCTTTGACCATTGGCAACAAGGGGTAATTCTGATTAGTGCAGAAAACCAGATTATTGATTGGAATACCATGGCAGAACAAATGTTTGGTTATGACAAATCCCAAGTTCTGGGTAAAACTCTGGCTGCGTTGAATTTATCACAGTTTCATGACTTCGCTATCAACCCGGATCTCTCCGAGGAATATTCCGGCTGCACCCGTGAAATTCCCTTTCAGCTTAGGGATGGGAGATTCAGCCGATGTAGTGCTACCCTGTTACCCCTTAGAAATCAACGGGGCCAGTTAGTCGCCACCTTAATTAGCACTCTTGTAATCGAAGCCCCCGCCATTGCCCTAGTAGACCCCCTTTTAGCCACCTTACAGTCTAAGGTCAGCCAGCAAGCCACCGTTGCTTACCTCGGTCAACAGGCGCTAATTCATTCTGATCTGTCCGTCTTGGTCAATGAAGTTGTTTCTGCCGTAGCGAAAACCTTAGATGTAGAATACTGTAAACTTCTGGAACTCATGCCCGGAGGTCATGCTTTTTGGTTGAGGGCGGGCGTCGGTTGGCAAAAGGGACTGGTCGGGAATGCTAGGGTGAGCGCCCAGATTAACTCTCAGGGCGGGTATACCTTACTGAAAAATGAACCCGTGATTGTGGATGATTTACGCGTTGAAACTCGATTCTCTGGAAGTCCCCTGCTGCATAATCATCGGGTAATTAGTGGTATGAGTGTGGTAATTGCCCGTTGGGGACAGGATTCAGGCTTGAGTAAAAAAGAGGTAGAGTCCCCTATTTCAAAGGCATGGGGGGTTTTAAGTGTCCATAGCGATCGCCTTCGTCAGTTTACCCCAGAGGATGTACATTTTTTAGAAGCTATTGCTAATGTATTAGCTGCGGCAATTGAACGTCATCGCGCCCAAGAACGCCTACAATTAATGGAACGAGCAATTAATAGTAGTAGTAATGGGATTGTGATTACCGATGCGACACAACCGGACAATCCGATTATTTTTGTGAATAATGGATTTGAAAGAATTACAGGATATAGCAGCGAAGATGTTTTAGGAGAAAATTGTCGATTTTTACAGGGGAATCATTCTAACTATGCAGCCATTGACGAAATTCGTCGTGCCGTATTAGAAGGAAAAGAGTGTCATGTCGAACTACAGAATTATCGTAAAGATGGGGAGTTTTTCTGGAATGAACTTTCCATTGCTCCAGTATATACTTCCAAAGGATATTTGACTCATTTTATTGGGATTCAAGCAGATATAACTAAACGTAAACAATCTGAACAAGCCTTGATTTCACAATCCCAAGCCTTAGCTCAGTTTAGTTCTAATCTCAAACATTTGCATCGGATTACAACCTATAATCATCAAAATTTAGATGAACTTTTTAGAGATTATCTCCAAGTTGGATGCGAAATTTTTCAATTATCAATTGGTTTCATTAGCCGATTAGAAAATAATAATATTATTATTGATACCGTTGATTCCGATTTAGATATAATTCAACCAGGTATGACATTACCTTTTGCAGAAAGCTACTGTGTTAAAGTCATTCAGACCCAGATGACTCAAGTTCATACCGAAATCGGGCAAAATCCTCAATTGAATCAACTCCAAGGCTATCAAAAATTCCATCTACAAACCTGTTTAGGAACTCCGATTTGGGTAAATGGTGAAATTTATGGGACATTAGCTTTTGCTTCTTTAGAGGTTAAAACCATAACTTACAAATCCCATGAACTAGAAATTTTAGAGTTAATGGCTCAAAGTATTGGTCGATTTATTGCTGCCAATCAAACCGAAAAACAACGACTAAAAGCCGAATTAGGTCTGCGAGAAAGTGAAGAACGCTATCGCCGTTTAGTTGAATTATCTCCAGAAACTATTGCAATTTACAATCAAGAAAAGTTAGTTTATATTAATATGGCTGGAGCCAAACTATTAGGAGCAAATCGCCCTCAAGATTTAATCGGTCGCTCTATCTTTGATTTTCTTCCTTCCGACTATTTTACTTCCATTCATACTCAAACTCAAGAGCATAACAATGAACAGCAACCTCGGTCGTTAATAGAACAAAAATTAACTCGATTAAATGGAGAAGTTATTGATGTAGAAATTGTTGGAATTCCAGCTACCTATCAAGGTCAATCTGCGATTCAAATTATCATTCGAGATATTACTGAACGGAAAAGATTTGAAGCCCAACTCATGTATGAAGCCTTACATGATGCTCTGACCCAATTACCTAACCGGAGCTTTTTTAATCAACGTTTAGCACAGGTATTAAAACGATCTAAACAAGAACCTAATTATGAATTTGCCGTCCTATTTTTAGACTTAGATAGATTTAAAGTTGTTAATGATAGTTTAGGACATCTAATTGGAGATCAACTATTAATTGAAATTTCCCATCGTCTTTTATATTGTGTCAACCCATTAGATACCGTTGCTCGTTTAGGGGGGGATGAATTTACAATTTTGATGAATCGGGTTCAAAGCATCACCGATGCAACGGGAATGGCAGAGAAAATTAACTATGAATTAACCCAACCTTTTTATATTCAAGGACATGAAATTTTTACCACCGTTAGTATTGGAATTGTTCCCAGTCAAGGCCATGATCAGCAATCGGAAAACAATAGTGAATCCCATCAATGTTTATTGTATAATAACCCGGAAGACTTTTTACGAGATGCTGATATTGCTATGTATAGAGCCAAAGCTAAAGGTAAAGCTCGATATGAAGTTTTTGATTTAAGTATACATAGTCAAACCCTGTCTATATTGCAGCTTGAAACTGATTTACGACAAGCTATTTATGGAAGAAGCAAAATTGGAAATCCACAGCACTCAGAGTCCGTAACTCATGAAGAAAGTCACAATTTCAATGGATTAAAAACTACAGAACACCTATTAGAAAGCTCAATCACTCAACCCTCAACTCTCAAGGGTTTTAAAGTCTATTATCAGCCAATTGTTTCTTTATCCACTGGTAGAATTACTGGCTTTGAAGCCCTAGTCCGTTGGTTGCATCCCACCAGGGGTTTAGTATCGCCAATAGAGTTTATTCCAGTTGCAGAAGAAACGGGTTTAATTATTCCATTAGGGGCTTGGGTCTTACGAGAAGCTTGTGAACAATTGCGAGTTTGGAAACAAAAATTAACCCAAAAGTTTGTTTTAGTTAATACAGCTTCCACGGCAAAATCTGATTCTCAAAAACAAAAGTCTAATAGCAATATTTATCCCCTAACCATGAGTGTTAACCTATCGAGTAAACAGCTTTGTCAATCGAATCTATTAGAACAAATTGATCAAATATTAACAGAAACAGCTTGTAATCCCAGTGATTTAAAACTGGAAATTACCGAAAGTGTGATTATGGAAAATTTAGCTACTTCGTTTATGATCCTAGCTCAACTAAGATCTCGCCAAATTCATCTATCAATTGATGACTTCGGGACGGGGTATTCATCCTTGAGTTATTTACATCAATTCCCCTTAAATAGTTTAAAAATTGATCGTTCATTTATTAATCGTTTAGATCAGAAAAATAGCACCTTTAGCGGTAAAAAAAGCCAGCCCTTACAAATCGTTAAAGCTATTATTTCTTTAGCGCAAAATTTAGACTTAGATGTGATCGCTGAAGGGATAGAAACCCGTGAACAAAGGAGAATTTTACAGGAATTAGGCTGTCCATTCGGACAGGGTTATTTATTCGCTAAACCCTTAGAAGCCGAACAAGCGACCCAACTATTACTATCGGAGGCTAAAGAAATCTCATGATCACACTAATTTTATACAGTAAACCCGGCTGTCATTTATGCGAAGGACTGCAAGAAAAATTGGAAAAAATTCAAACCTCACCCCAAAAATCAGGAGAATTTCAATTAGAAATTAGAGACATTACCACCCGGGAAGATTGGTTTCAAGCCTATCAATATTCTATTCCTGTTCTGTTTAAATCTGGCGATATTGATACCCCAGACCAACCCATCCCCCGTCCCTCACCTCGGATGTCAGTAACGCAGTTAGAACAAATGTTACAGAAGTATTTGGAATAGGNNNAAATCCTCTTAAATCCGTGATCAGTAATGGGTAAGGTTTATTGATGCCGAACCTACTTACAAAATCCCTTTGGAACTGGGGATAGTATTCGCCCGACGAGAATCAATTTCCACCGCCATTCTTAAGGCTCTAGCAAAGGCTTTAAAAGCTGCTTCAATAATATGATGGGAATTAATACCATCTAACTGACGTAAATGCAATGTTAGTTGACTATTATTAACAATAGCTACAAAAAATTCTCGGACTAATTGAGTATCGTATGTTCCCACTCGTTGGGTCGGAATTTCTAAACTATAGGTGAGGTGAGGACGACCGGAAAAATCTAAAGCCACCTGCACTAAGGCTTCATCTAAAGGGGCAATAAAATGACCAAACCGGACAATTCCTTTGCGATCGCCTAAAGCCTTAGCTAAAGCCAAACCTAATGTAATTCCCACATCTTCATTAGTATGGTGATCATCAATTTCAATATCTCCCGTAGCCTGAATTTCTAAATCAATTAAGCCATGGGACGAAATTTGATGCAACATATGATCTAAAAAGGGAACTCCTGTACAAACCTTACAGACTCCAGTTCCATCTAAATTCACCGTGACATTAACTTCTGTTTCCCCGGTTTTTCGGTATACCGTGGCAATTCTCGGGAGTAGATCATTAGAATTTGCAGTATTAATAGAAGGGCGATCGCTAATTTGCATAATAATTAATTGATTACAAAACATCGTAATTGATTAATTACGAATTAAGAGTTAAGAATTAATCGTAATTCGTAATTCGTAATTCGCAGATTACATTCCCATAATGCAATAACCCGAATCGACATACAGAATTTGGCCTGTAATGCCACTGGATAAATCGCTACTCAGGAAAGCAGCCGCGTTACCGACCTCTGTTTGGGTCACAGTCCGTTTTAGGGGGGCAATTTCCTCAACATGATGGATCATGTCTAAAATCCCACCCACGGCCGAAGAAGCCAAAGTCCGAATCGGGCCAGCCGAAATCCCATTAACTCGAACTCCCAAGGGCCCCAATTCCGCCGCCAGGTAACGAACATTCATTTCCAA
>DMPJ01000459.1 GCA_003456035.1 Planktothrix sp. UBA8402 | reverse complement strand
CTGGGGCAGTTATAATTGATTTTAGTACCATTGGTTCAGAAGCTGCCCGTAATATTTCTCAACAACTTGAACCTGCTCAAATTCAATTCTTAGATGCTCCGGTTTCTGGAGGTGATATTGGAGCCAAAAACGGCACATTAACGATTATGGTTGGAGGTGATGAAAATACCTTTAAAACCTGTAAACCCATATTAGAAACAATGGGAAAAAATATTCGTTATTGTGGAAAAGTTGGCAGTGGTCAAGCGGTTAAATTGTGTAATCAAATTCTCTGTTCTTTAAACCTAGTCGGCATTTGTGAAGCCATGTTATTAGCCGAAAAACAAGGAATTGATCCCAATTTAGTCGTGGAAATTTGTAGTACCGGAGCCGCCGGATCTTGGGCGTTATCGAATTTAGGCTTAAAAGTCGCTCATGGTGATTTTGAACCCGGTTTTATGATTAAACATATCTTAAAAGACCTCAGAATTGTTCAAGAAACCCTCAATTGTGATCCCTCTTTACCAGGTATAGAATTAGCCGATCACTTATTTAAAATTGTTCAAAAATTAGACCAAGGATTAGGAGAAAATCAAGGCACACAAGCTATGATTCGAGCGTATAAAGAAGGAGAGAGTTAAAGATGATTTAACAGGACTTACGCACCCAACCAAANNATTCTCTAAAAAACCCGGTTTCTCGGGCGACCTGCGTAAGTCCTATTTAATTAATCAAGTTATTAATTTTTTATTCCTTAATTCCTGATTATTTAAAAAATACTAAACCACTATATAAATGAAAAGCATTATCCCAAATACTTTCTGATTTTCGAGATAAATAAATATGGGGTTTAATCCGACCTAAAAATTGAGTATAATCTAATGTTGTTTCGGCAAAAGGTGTAAACTCAGACCAGAGTTGAGCATCAGTTAAAAATAAATTTAACTGTTCTTTTAACAGATTCCAATGAATTCTATTAGTATTTTGGTTAGCGGGTAAAGCTTCTGAGGAAAATTGACTAAAATCAACTCCTTGTTGAAAATCATAATTTTGATCACAAATTCTTAAAATACAACCCCGTTTAGGCAGATGTAGATCACAAATTTGAGCATAATCTTGAGTGGTTTCTTTATGACGAAATCGTTCGGATTTAGGACGACGGGGATCATAATCTAAGGATTCTACAAATAATGGTAATAATCCCTCTACCCGTTGGGTAACTTCCTGCCAATTAAAAGTCATAGACCCTAATTGCTCTTGTTCATTTTGACAAATAATAGTCGGTTGAGGGGATAAAGATTGAATTGATTGTACCTGAAATACATGGAGTTTTTGAATCTCAGTTAAACATACCCAAAATACCGGAATTCCGGCTTCTAACATTTCTTGACCATAAACCTTTAATTCTCCCATTTCCCCAGTTTTATACAGACGCCAACCCCGACTTTGTAGCTGCATTCGGGCGGTATAGGGATCGGTTTTTAACATTCGGGCTAAGGTTTGGGCGGCGATTTGTTTTTTTTCTGGGGCCAAAGGTTCTAAAATTAAAACACCTAATTCTTGATTAGTCGGGTCAGTTTTAGCTTGAATAATTGCTTCTTGACGTCGATTTTGTTCAATATCTTCAATTCTTTGTAACCCCTGACGCGCCTGGGAGACAATTTTAGGGTTGGTGGCATCTTTTAATAATTTACGATAAACCTTTTCTGCGGTTTCTAATTTATCAGTCCCTTCATACCAACGCCCAGCATACAACTGTACCCAAAAATTCTGGGGTTCTTGTTTTTGCAGTTGCTTGAGGAGTTTGGCAGCTTGGCGGTAGTCCTGACGGTCTAGGGCTGCCGCNNNNTTGCCCTAATATTATTGTGCCATTTCTGCTTAAATAAAATCACCTCCTTTGCAATTAACAAAGAAGGTGAAAAAAATAAGGATGGTTAAATCAACTTATTTAGGGCAAACGGAAATATTATTAGCGTTCAGAACAACTGTTCCAGCGCTTTGCTGTTGGATTAAAATGGGGTTGCCCGTATCAGTTTTGATCAGTAAAGGACTTAAAGCCAGACATCCTTGAATTAACTCGCCCCATTCTTCCACTTTGCGACTATATTCAGCCCGAACCCGGGGAACATCATCTAAGGTAATACCATTGGGGATCGGAGGTAAGTTAGGGATAAACACCGTATCGGTAATTACCGCATCACTGGTGATGCTTTTATCAGTCCCTAATTCATAGATAATCGGAAATTTGAAGGCCGAAGGTAGGGTTCTATCAGGGTAGCCCAGGTCGGGTAAGCTGTAATAAATCGGGGGGTCAACCCGTCCCAGATCAGGATCTTTGGGTTGATATTTATAGTCAAAGTCAGAGGGAACCACAGGTGTCCCAATAGGATTTTGAGCGACAGCAGGTAACTGTGAAGCTATTGCGATTAGGGCGCATAGGCCACCAACCAGTTTAGAATTCATTGTTTTTATCTCCTCAATCTCACCAACGTAAAAATTAACGAACTCTGGACGTACAGTTGATCCTGTTATGACCAACATCACTCCCATTCGGCTTTACAGAAATATAACCTATCTGAACTCATATTCAGAAACGGTTTCTGCGATCGCCTTGAGTTCGAGTAGTTTTCTATCTCAGATTTTGATAGGGCTACTTGGCAACTCTATCAAATTTTAGTCTGTATATCAAGGGAAAGGGGCTTAGGTTAGAATAGCAGGAGACTATCAAAACTGGAACAGAAATTGAATGGATGGGTCTGAAGGTGTAACAATTCCCTTACCGCCAGAGGGATATAAGTCAGGGTTTGTCGGAATTATTGGTCGCCCGAATGTGGGGAAATCGACCTTGATGAATCAGATGGTGGGTCAGAAAATTGCGATTACTTCTCCCGTTGCTCAAACGACGCGCAACCGTCTGCGGGGAATTCTGACCAC
>DMPJ01000284.1 GCA_003456035.1 Planktothrix sp. UBA8402 | reverse complement strand
AAGAGTTGGCGGAGAGGTAGGGCTAGACACAATTGTTGGTAGAGCCAATCCCCAGGTAAAAAATTACCCTGGGGGTGTAAACTTTCCACAGGTTCATCTAAAGAAATTTCCACTTCCGCCTTAGAAGTATCGACTTTATCTGCCGAAGCCATCAACCAAATCAACTCAGAAGTATCTACCTTCAACCGATGATTATATTGTTTTAAACATCGGTCGCAGGTCAGGGTAACAATAGTTTCCGCCTTGACCACTACTTCTATATAAGTGGTTTTGTGACTAACACACATCCGACCTCGAACCGGAGTCAGAGTTTCTAAATCTGGGAAACACTCTTGAAACTCAAATGCCAAAGATCGGTTTTGTGTTCTGAGTAAATCAGGGATATAGATGGAATCCATAATTATTTTCACCGACGCCAACAATAAGCCAGGCCAAACAAAATTTTCCTGTCTAACCTTTAATTTTAATCACCAAACGACGATCAGGTTCCTGTCCCCGACTATAAGTTTCTAAATCATCGCTTTCTTGGAGAAAGTAATGAATCAGACGTCGTTCTGCTGAAGAAAGAGATTTAATTTCCACTTCTCCCCCAGTCTCACGGACACGATTAGCCGCATGGTCAGCTAAAGCCCGCAGTTCTAAATGACGTTTAATTCGATATCCATTTAGTTCTACGGTGTAAGAAGTTCGCTCCTCGTCATCTTTGCCCAGGTTATGAATCGCATTGAGTAAATATTGAATCGCATCTAAAACCTCCCCGTCCTGGCCAACTAAAATTGCCACTTGTTCGGGAGTGAGATTAACTTGATCAATTGTTAACCAACAAGAGTCGGCTTCTAAACTGGATTTTACCTTAGAGGGAACTGCCCCTAATTTGAGCAATTCCTCCAGCCACTCTTGCCCCTGTTGTATATCGCTATTGTTCATTTCTACTATTGCGCCTTTTTCTTAGAACGTCCTGGTTCAAAGGGTAATGCTTCTCGTTCCCCTTCAACCGTCGCTAATTTAGCAGTTTTACTGGATTCTTCCACAATTTTTTGTAAGTGTTCGGGGAGAGGTTCCCGGGACAAAATAAATGCTTGAACGGTTTGGAAGATATTAGCAATCAGCATATACAGCAACACACCAGCCGGAAGGGGGAAGAAGAAAAACATCCCACTAAAAATCACTGGAGTAATTTTATTAACTGTATCTTGCTGAGAATTACCACTGGCACCTTGTCCAGACAGGACTTGGTTGAGATATAAAGATACCCCAAAAGCCAGAATCATTCCCACAATATCCCAGTGAATCTTACCATCGGGATCAACGGCCCCAACTCGACCCAAGGCATCAATAAACAAAAATCCTTTGTCCGATGCTAACCCTCGCAAGCCGACTTGAATTGTGGCATCCCCAGGAGCTAAGGCCAGGATTTGACCATTTTCACCGACTTGGATTTTATCTTGGCCTTTAATAATTGTCCAGGTGGGAACTAAATTCACCTCTGGATACTTATCCAATTCCGATTTTAAGGGTTTACCGTCAACGGTTTGGAGTTCTACCTGTACCTTCTCATTCACCCCTAAACGATTACCACCTGGAATCATGGCGACAACGGAAGCATGAATTCCATCGGCAAAATAATAGTTTTGAGCTTTAGTGGCGTAGGCTTGGGGCTGAACTTGTTCAATTTGTTCTTGGGGAAAAATCTGCACGTCCACGCTGTAGTTGACGTCAGAAAAGGGTGAACCCCGCAAAGTGGCAAACAGAGCAAAAAGAATCGGCATTTGAATCAGAAGCGGGAAACATCCGGCTAAGGGGTTTCCCAATTCTTTGTAGACTCGGCTCATTTCTTCCCGTTGTTTCACCGGGTCGTCTTTATGCTGTTGTTGAATTTGATCAACCCGTTCTTTCATTAACGGTTGGGTTACTTTCATTCGCCGCATATTGCGAATTGAACCCGCATTCAAAGGGTAAAGCGCGAAGCGAACCACTAAGGTTAACGCTACAATTGCTAAACCATAACTTGGTACGATCCCGTAGAAAAAATCTAGGATCGGCAACATCAAATTATTGGAAAGAAACCCGATACCAAAGTCCATTCTTTTGAGTTTATTGAACTGCTTCGACTAAATATATATTAATTTTAGGAACCATCGCGCGGTGATTTATGGGTTAGTGGCAACCCACACCATTGCCTTTAGAGTCAACTAGAAGGAACTAAATCCTGTTCAGGGCAATGTTACGTCAAAAACCGGATCAGCGGCCTGTTGTCGCACTGGCTTTTCGCGCTTGGGGTGAGATTTTCTCTAGGATAAAGTCGTAGACTTCTCGAAATCGAGGCACAGCCCTAAGTTCCAGACGAGAACCATTTTTCAGAGTCAAAACCATATCTCCCCAAGTCCCGAGTCCTCTGGGAACCTTCACGATTTTGATAATTTCTGAATAGACAATATCAGTGCGATCCTGTCCCATCCAGCCACCAATCACAGATATCCGGCGGTTAGTGATTCGATAGCGTAGCCATAGGGCCCGCACAATCGCTCCAATCGCCAGAGGTAGGCCAATAACCGTCAGTCCTATTAATAGATTGATAATCAGGTCGCCAATCGCCGGGCCACCCTCATAAAAACTTTCCTCCCGTATACCCATTTAAAACCTCTGCTTCTACCAACAACTTTTCTAATTCTTGCAGAATTTCTGAATAATTGCACTGATCGGCTGTTGGTTTGACTACGATCACAACGTCCCAACCAGGTGATATCAAGGGTAAAAACTGATGCCAAACTGCTCTAATTTGACGTTTGATCCGATTCCGAACCACAGCCCGTTTACTCACTTTTTGACTTATTGAAATCCCCATCCTAGTCGGCTGAACACAGGACGAGTCGCTTAAATTCCGTTCTGTTCTATGGGGTTGACCTCGTAAGGCCCTCAAGGTTAAATGAGGGGTTTTGCGATGCAGTCCTTTGCTATAGACGGCTTTGAAGTCTTTGGGATGCCGGAGTCGATTGATTTTCGGTAACATTAATTAGGTACTGCTACCCACAAATTCAAAATTTCCTTTAGCTTGATCATCAGGATGGCAATGAGTTCGTGGGAATAGCAATAGGTTTTCTTGAATTGGGATCAAGGAATTAAAACGTTAAACGCGCCCGTCCTTTCCGGCGACGAGCTTTGATAACTGCTTGACCGTTTTTTGTCCGCATTCGTACTCTGAAGCCAGAAACTCTTTTCTTTTTGCGNNTGCGGTTCGTTCCTTGCAGGGTTTGTTGAGCCATTGCTTACCTCCGGTGCCTTTTTGTTAATTTGTTAATCAAAAGTCACAATTTTTCAGTGTATCACATCTTTTGGACTTTGGATGCCGGGTGCAAAAAGCTCCGGAGCAACTAGAATATTAATCAATACTCAAAACCCAGGTTCCAATATAACGCAACATTGGTACATCCCCAGGAGAGCGAATATTGGCATTAAAGTTGAAGACGCCCCCAAAGGTAGGATTTTTGACGTTAGAAAGAACGATTTCTACCTTAGTCCCGGCGGGAATTGGTTCTTGGGGGTAAATTTGAATAATATGGTTTTCTTCATCCCAAATTACTTCTTCTAGGGGAATGGGTTTATCTTTAAGCCGAATTTCTACTGATTTAGGATCAATTTTGCCTTTATAGTATTCGGGATAGGTGATGGAAACTTCGGCGATCGCTAAATTTAACTTATTGGCCGGAAGTCTGAGTTTATAACGATCCCATTCTCCCGACCGTCCGCTTTGGAGAAAATAATTTAAGATATTGGTTTTGTCGGGGCCACTCAACAGGGTCATCCCTGGTAAACCCTGGGCTTGGGTGATTTTAGCTAAACTTGTCAGGGCTAAACCCGTTATTAATATCGCAGAAAATAATCGTCGCATATCGGCTCCTGTAAAAAAATTAAATTTTGTTTAAATTTTACCAACTATATCAAAAATAGGTTAACGGATTAAGAATCTACATCTACCAAATAAGCGGGTGATTATAACATTTTTCGGGTTTTTGTGCAACAATTACTCTATCTTATACTAATTATGGTATTTCTTGATTTCTGTTATATTTTAGGTGTATTAGTTGTGAAGCCTTGTATCTAGGTTATGAGCATGGATATTACTGTTGAAACGAATCCAGATGATGTTATGACTTGGGAGGGTATAAAAAAATAATAAAAGTGAAGCGATCGCTTAAACAAAAA
>DMPJ01000086.1:3542-10482 GCA_003456035.1 Planktothrix sp. UBA8402 | reverse complement strand
ACCTTCAATAACTTTACGACTTCTATTTTCTAAAAGAGTCAAAACTGTTTGTTTAAAAACAAAAAAGAGAGGTATTTAAACCCCCTCTCTTTTTATGCTTCTCCGATTGACTTATGAAAAACTGGAATTAAGCTTTTTTGTTGGCATTGCGTTTGGCTGCACCGAACAAACCACCAATGGCCATTAGTCCTAAGATGGTAGAGGGTTCGGGAACTGCGGCTGGTGTACCTGCTTTGCTCCAAGAATAGACTCCACTGTAGGATTTGCCAGCAGTATCGTCCCAGGCGACAAAGCCTGAATCTGTTGCATTAAAGCTATAGACGTACTCTGATACACCGTCCAGTTCAACTTTAACGATTTCACTGATTTGTAGTTGATCAATTTGACCTAAAACGGCTTTGAAACTGTTAACTTGTGGAGCCAGGTATACTTTAGCCATAGGGGAGGATAATCCGTTGACCGCAGCATCAAGGATGGAATTAACACGGGGTTTCAGGTCAAGGAAACCCAGGGTTTTCATCGACACGGCACCTGTTTCATCCAGGGAAAACTCACCAATGTTAGGATCTCCAAACCCCACTGAACTCTTGAATGCTTCTAATGCTGCACTTTGAACTAATGCTGATGAACTATTCCAAACATTTTTCAGAGGTTGATAGGCATTTAACAGGCCATTTAACCATTCTCCTTGGAAGGTGTTGAACTCAGCAGTGGTGACGCTGGACACTTTAGCGGTGTGTTTTCCTGCCGTCGCTGTAAAACCTACGCTGGAACTATTGGTTTCATTCGTGTAGTTGAGTTCAACGTTCGTTTGAAGATTACCATCGGTCAGTGCGCTAATGGCCGCAGCTTCATTGCTTTTAATCCAGAGGTTGCTGTTGTTGTTGCTGTTGTTGTGGGTGTAGGTAGCGTAATTGGTTTCGCTATTGTTAAAGTCGAAAGAGGCTGCTTTTGCCGGAAGACTAGCAGTTGCGCTGATTCCCACTGCGACGGAAGTGCCAATTAAGAGTTTTTTTAATGAAGTTGCCATAATCTTGTCTCCAGAAAGTTGAAGGTTTTCTTAGAATTTTGTCTATATAGTGATGCTGAATCCAATTAAAATCTATTTTGATGATTTTGTTTGTGATTCATGTCACTTTAGACGATGATCTTTGACTGTGTTCTTTTTAATATATTAAAGCTCCACTTTGACGGAGGAACTTTAGCACCCTAGTTTAAAGATTAGTCTGTGAACGCTTTTGGCGAGTTGGCTTTGGTGTTCTTGACTTTATCTATTGTTATTATAAACAATTTGGTGCAGATGTCTATAAAATTTTGATGAACTTATGGAGTTTTTTGTAAAGCTTGGGTAAACTTTTAATCCTTGTTAAAAATAAGATTATAAATATCAGTAAATTTACGGAGTTTAGATTTTTAATCAATTTAACTTGATCCTACCCTCCGTAAATTTACTTAAAAAAACCCCCGGTTTTGAGCTATTGCTCTTTGCCACCGAATGGGGGAGAAATCTGGATAAACCTATACAAATCAAGGGTTGAGGGTTGGTTGGGATGTCCGTAGAAACTCCTCTATGCGGTCTACGGCTATTGTTAATACCTCCGGGGGATGAACTAGGGCAAATCGGACATATCCTTCACCGGATTTGCCAAACCCTATCCCCGGAGAAGCGGCGACTCCGGTTTTTTCTACCAGTTGTTGACAGAAACCAATAGAATCTTCTGACCAAGGTTGAGGCAGTTTTGCCCAAATATATAGAGTCGCTTCCGGTTTGGGGACATTCCAACCAATATTCTGCATCCGTTGAATAAAGGCATCCCGTCGCCCGGCGAAGATGGCCATATTCTGGGCAATATGATCCTGTGGCCCGGTTAAAGCGGCGATCGCCCCATTCAAAATCCCCCTATATTGGTTAAAGTCAACCACCGCCTTGATCTGGCGCAAAGCTAAAATTAATTCGGCATTTCCAATCGCAAATCCTACCCGGAAGCCACCCATATTATAGGACTTAGAAAAAGTAAAGAATTCAATGGAAACGGTTTTATTCGGATCGGCTTGTAAAATTGATGGGGCTAATTCAGCAATGGTTTGTTCTCCTTTGGGAAAGACAAAATCCATATAGGGGAAATCGTGAACTAAAACTAAATTATGGTTTTGACAAAATTCTACAGCCTTCTGGAAAAACGATAAAGGAGCCGTAGCGGAAGTGGGATTATGGGGATAACTCAAAACCATCATTCGAGCTTGTTTTAATACGGTTTCTGGAATATCCTCAAATACGGGTAAAAAGTCATTTTCGGCCCGTAATGGCATCGGATACATTTGACCAGAGGCTAAATGCACCCCGCCCAGATGGGAGGGATAACCCGGATCTTGTAAGAGGGCAAAATCACCAGGATTTAGAATTGCTAGGGGTAGATGAGCCGTTCCTTCCTGGGAGCCAATTAATTGCAAAACCTCTGTTTCTGGATCAATGGCAATTCCATAGCGGTTACTGTACCAATGAGCAGCGGTTTCTCGAAACTCTTGGGTATTACGAAATAACAGATAACCATGAGTATTTGGATCGAATAAAGATTCCTGGATCTCAGTAATAATATGATCAGCAACAGCTAAATCTGAAGAACCCAAGGATAAATCAATTAAATCTTTTCCTGCTAATACCGCCTTAGCTTTAGCTCGATCCATATCAGCAAAAACATTAGAGCGTAACAGGTCTAAACGATTAGCAAATTTCATAATTAATTACGAAAAAAATTGGTTTAAATGACCTAAGTTATACCTAAGATTTTTCTCAGGTGATATTTATTGTATAATATAGCAATCCCAAATAGATTGTAATATTTTAATACTGATATGAAACAACCAGAAGTATTACCCTGTGTTCCAGTTTTCCGGTGTTCCGGTGTTCCCTACTCCATTTGGAATAAGCGCAAATTAGCTACATTACCCCAATAAACCTAAGCAATTATGAGTCAGCCACCCGTCAATTCAGAACCCCCTAAACATCTTTCTAACGATGATTTAGCCACAGATCGTACCGAAATGGCTAAATACCGCAGTCGAGCCGCCGCAGATCGCACCTTAATGGCTTGGATACGCACCTGTCTCTCGTTAATTGCTTTTGGTTTTGGGATTCCCACTATTGTTAGAACAATTGAACAAACCCACCTTCATCCTAAGCTTGACCCCGTAAGATTTTCTATTATCGTTGGACTGTCTTTTATTGGTACGGGAATGTTAGGAATGGCTTTAGGATTAAGAGAACACCGTCGGTTACTTCAACGAATTGAAAGCGATCGCTATACCTATGAAGCCTCTTACAGTGCGGAAATTATCGGGGTGGCTTTGTTGGTTATTGGGTTCGTTAGTTTTATTGGGGTGATAGTTAAGTCCCTAAATTTTTAATATTCTTTTTTATCTGATCAATTTGATTCAGCAGAAAAGTTACCTGTTTTAGAAGCAATTGATATTAATTTAACCGTCTCTCAAGTTTTTGGTTGGTTAAAACAGAGGCCGCCCCAAGACTAATTGAAGGTGTCTTTAGATGCTGAGAGTGTCAAATCTACCGGACATTGTTGGACTATAAAATGCTTGAGGAAAGCCGAAACCAATGTCCACTGAAAAAATCAAAAATCCCCGCTCATCAAAGGACGGGGAGTGTCAAACCTCTATGACCTGATTAGGATTCTTGAGTTTTTTCAATGGCTTTGTTCTTCCTCTACCCGACTCAGCATCGCTTCATGGAGATGGTCGTCATGTAAGCGATCTTGAACTAACAACTCTCGTGCTTGTTCTTGAGTTTGTTCAACTACTTGTTCTTCCTCGGCTAAACGGTTCAGCATATTGTCGTTGATGTGTTCTTGGTGTTGGCGATCTTGTACCAAGAGTTCCCGTGCTTTGTCTTGCATACTCATATTCATCTGTCTCATAAGATTTCTCTATCTAAAATTTTTACATATTTTTAGCAAAATGTATCGTAAATAGCAGAAATTTTGAAAAACTTAATAATTCTATGTATTTTAGCTGATTGTTTGTCCGGTGTCCAAGCTCCCGATGGCATAAAAAATTTTTTTCTATTGAGAATAGTTTGCATTTGATTTATACTGGATACCATGAGTTCACGGATAAAAGCTTCCGGCATTATCCTGGGAATCCTGATTTTTGTTATTGATAATAGATTTCATTTGAGCAATGTTAACAAACTCATCTAATATGGAATTCAATCTGACGGGAACGATCCAAAATGTTTGGGTTGACGACGGGAAACCCAAATTGATTACTCTGTTAACTTCTTTGGGATTATTGTTATANNAATTTCCAAACAAGCCAGAATTATTGGAATTTGTGATTTATCTCCAGGGAATCAGGTACAGGTCACAGGTCGGAAAAAACAAGATGTTAAAACTGGAAAAATCAAGTTGAAAGCGACGCGGGTGGTTTCAACTTCCCAACCGATATCAACTCTAACTCCATCAGTTTCTTTTAATGATCAGATTCATCAAGACGGCGAAATTCCCTTAACTCACCCTTCAGTTATTACCGCTAAACCTGCAAAAATCCTAATTTGTCAAAAATCTGATTGTCGCAAACGGGGGAGCGATAAGGTTTGTGCGTTATTAGAAAAAGAGTTAGCCCAACGAGGACTAGAAGATCGGGTGACTATTCAAAAAACAGGATGTCTGAAAAAATGTAAGTCTGGCCCTAATATTGTGATGTTACCCGATAAAACCCGTTATAGCAAAGTTGAATCAAAACAAATTCCAGGATTAATTGAGCAACATTTTTAAAATAATTCAGGAAACGGTTAAACTTCTGATTTTTTCAGAAACCTTTTTTGCGGGATAATTCGAGAACGATTAATAAGTTAAACTAATAAATCGCAGCTATTTGTTTTAAATTTTAAAAGAATCAAGGAAAAATTGGATTTTTTATTGAAAATTAGTGGCAATTACTTGACGAAACCATGGGCTTTGAGCTATACTAGAAAAAACTCTCCCAAGGGCTTATTGTGACTATAGGCAAAAATAACAGTTGAAACCCTGAAAAATCGTTGAAGATAGAGAAGATTTAAGCGGTTTATTGCTGCTGCGACGCACGAGTTTTTTGAAGAAAAAGTCAAGTCGTGGGTCAGGGTATTGACAAAATTGACAATTTGTGTATAGGCAAGAAAATCAACTTTGACGGAAAATTAAGAATTCGGTTGCTTGCGTGTCCCAACTGGTGAGATGATTGAGATGCGGTCTAAGGGTAATTCCAGAGCGACTTATGGCATAGAATTTATTCTATACAATCCGCGCTCACGCACTCACTAAAGTTTACAGATAACAATAATTATGGTTGTTGCAGCCCAATCACTTGAAGAACTTTGCATTAATTCGATTCGCTTCCTAGCCATTGATGCGGTAGAAAAAGCCAAATCCGGCCACCCCGGATTACCAATGGGTGCCGCGCCCATGGCCTTTGTGTTGTGGGATCGGTTTATGCGGTTCAATCCCAAAAATCCTAAATGGTATAACCGCGATCGCTTCGTCCTGTCCGCAGGTCACGGCTGTATGTTGCAGTATGCCCTACTTTATTTAACGGGATATGATAGCGTCACCTTAGATGATATTAAACAATTCCGTCAGTGGGGTTCTGTGACTCCTGGCCACCCGGAAAACTTTGAAACTCCGGGTGTGGAAGTCACCACTGGCCCCTTGGGTCAAGGGATTGCCAATGGCGTTGGGTTAGCGATCGCCGAAGCCCATGACGCAGCGACCTTCAATAAACCCGATGCCACACTGGTAGACCACTATACCTATGTGATTTTAGGTGATGGTTGCAATATGGAAGGGATTTCTGGTGAAGCCTGTTCCTTAGCTGGACATCTGGGACTTGGTAAATTAATTGCCCTTTATGACGATAACCATATTTCCATTGATGGAAATACCGAGATTTCCTTTACCGAAGATGTGAGCAAACGGTTTGAAGCCTATGGCTGGCACGTTCTGCACGTTGAAAATGGGAATACCGACTTAGATGGCATCGCCGACGCCATTGCTCAAGCTAAGGCTGTCACCGATAAACCGACTTTAATTAAAGTTACCACCATCATTGGTTACGGTTCTCCCAACAGACAAAATACTGCTGGAGTTCACGGCGCTGCCTTGGGTACGGATGAAGTCGCCGCGACTCGGAAAAACCTGGGTTGGAATTATGAACCCTTTGAAATTCCTGAAGATGCCTTAGCCCATACCCGCAAAGCTGTCGAACGTGGGGCTGATCTGGAAACCGAATGGAATAAAACTTGGGAAGATTATAAAGCCAAATATCCCCAAGAAGCTGCGGAATTTGAACGCCGCACCAGTGGAATCCTCCCCGAAGGTTGGGAAAAATCTCTACCGACATTCACTCCCGCAGAAAAAGGTAAAGCCACTCGCCAATATTCTGAAGGATGTCTGAATGCCTTGGCTCCGGCTATTCCCGAATTAATTGGGGGTTCGGCGGATTTAACCCACTCCAACTTAACGGAGATGAAGGGTTTTGGTAATTTCCAAAAGGGACAATATCAAAATCGTAACCTGCGTTTCGGTGTCCGGGAACACGGAATGGGGGCGATTTGTAATGGGATTGGCTTGCATGGTTCGGGATTAATTCCCTATTGTGCCACCTTCTTAGTCTTTGCTGACTATATGCGGGCGGCGATTCGTTTATCGGCGTTATCAGAAGTCGGTGTGATTTATGTGATGACCCACGACTCCATCGCCCTTGGGGAAGATGGCCCCACTCACCAACCTGTGGAAACCATTGCCTCCTTGCGGGTGATTCCTAACCTGTTGGTAATGCGTCCGGCGGATGGTAACGAAACCTCTGGTGCGTATAAAATCGCCGTGGAAAACCGTCATCGTCCCACATTAATAGCTTTAACTCGCCAAGCATTACCGAATTTGAACGGAAGTTC
>DMPJ01000086.1:0-3529 GCA_003456035.1 Planktothrix sp. UBA8402 | reverse complement strand
GATTTAATTCTAATCGGAACTGGAAGCGAAGTTTCTCTGTGTGTGGAAGTCGCCGAAAAATTAACCCAGGTCGGGACAAAAGTTCGGGTGGTTTCTATGCCTTGTTGGGAACTTTTTGAAGAACAAGATGCGGCTTATAAAGAATCTGTGTTACCTAAAGCCGTGACCAAACGCCTAGCGGTGGAAGCGGGTTGTAGCTTCGGTTGGGAACGTTACACGGGTAGCGAAGGCGACAGCATCAGCATTGATACCTTTGGCGCCTCGGCTCCGGGTGGTGTGTTGATGGAGAAATTCGGTTACACCGTTGATAATGTTTTGGCTAAAGCGAAAGCGTTATTAGGTTAAATCAGACCCCCCCAACCCCCCTTGGAAAGGGGGGCTTTTATCGGAATTTAATTTGATTAAAAGGGTGGGCTAGACCTGCCTTTTTAATTACGAATTATGAATTACGAATTACGAATTAATATGAAATCCAATTATGGATGCTACAGATTATCCCTCTACCCCTCCTGTAGAGACGTTGCATGCAACGTCTCTACAGGAGGAATGTCTAGCAAACATTTAAGGATGGAATATAAGAATTAAGAATTCAAGCTAAAAATTCGTAATTCGTAATTCGTAATTCGTAATTCGTATGTTAGGTTTACGGTTATACTGTTGGGATGAACTTAAGGAAAATTTTCCCTTTTTCGGAATCTTCTGTAAGCCATTGGTCATTGGAAGCCCGATGGTTACGATGGATAACCTTTCTCTGGTTATTTGTTGGTTTAATTGTGATGTTTTCCGCTTCCTATCCCATCGCCTACGCCGAACAGGGAGACGGATTATATTATTTTAAACGTCAATTAATTTGGACGGCTGTTGGATTAGTTGGATTTAGTTTTATTGTTCAATCTTCCCTCAGATTTTGGTTGAAAATTGCCCAATGGGGAGTTTTAGTTGTTCTGGGATTATTATTTCTGACTTTAGTTCCCGGCTTAGGAACTACTATTAATGGAGCTACTCGTTGGATTTCTATTGGGCCGATTCCGATTCAGCCTTCGGAGTTAATGAAGCCTTTTTTGGTCTTACAAAGTGCTCGTTTTTTTGGCAATTGGTATCGTTTAAATTGGCAAATTCGGTTAATTTGGTTGGGAATTTTTGGGATAGTTTTATTATCTATTCTTACCCAACCAAACCTCAGTACCACTGCCCTTTGTGGGATGACTCTTTGGTTAGTTGCTGCTTCGGCGGGACTGCCTTTTTCCTATTTAGGAGGAACGGCTTTAGGCGGGGTACTTTTAGCTATTTTAAGTGTGACTATTAAAGAATATCAAAGACGGCGAATTTTATCTTTTTTAAATCCTTGGGCTGATCCAATGGGAGACGGATATCAGTTAGTTCAAAGTCTTTTGGCGGTGGGTTCCGGTGGATTTTGGGGAACGGGATTAGGATTATCTCACCAAAAATTATATTATTTACCGATTCAATATAGTGATTTTATTTTCTCGGTTTATGCGGAAGAATTTGGCTTTATTGGGGGGATATTATTGTTATTATTGTTAGCGGTTTATGCAACCCTAGCCCTAAGAGTTGCGCTCAAAGCACGACAAATTGAACATCAATTAGTAGCGGTGGGAGTGATGGTGGTAATGGTGGGACAATCTTTATTAAATATTGGGGTAGCAACGGGGGTTTTACCAACTACAGGTTTACCTTTACCCCTATTTAGTTATGGGGGAAGTTCCATGATTGCTAGTTTAGCCTTAGCTGGGTTATTAATTCGGGTAGCTAGAGAAGAAAATCAAGCCCAGGTGATTTCTTTAGCTGATCATCGCCCAACCTAAAACCCAGGTCGCGGAATTGGGCGATCGCAAATCCGTAGAAACCGGGTTTTTGCCAGAACTTATTTTACTAATATGAACCTTAATTCAAAAACCCGGTTTCTGAACAGGTCATAGAATCTAAGCAACAATTTAGGGACGCGGGGGAATTAAATTGAATCGGAATTGTGATCATAAATTCAGTTCCTTTTCCAAATTCAGATTGAAATGATAGCATTCCTTCGTGATAATCTTCAATAATTTCACGGCTAATAAATAGTCCCAGTCCCGTACCTTTTCCGATGGCTTTTGTGGTAAAAAATTGTTCAAATAACCGCATTTTTACATCCGTATCCATTCCTAACCCATTATCGGTAATTTTCACCCTAACTCTATTGGGTTGGATCACCTCCGTTTTAATATGAATTATCGGAGTTTCCTGACCATTTTCCCATTTTTCTGTCGCTGCCTCCAAAGCATCAATAGCATTACCTAAAAGATTCATCAACACCTGATTAATTTTGCCACCATAACATTCAACAAAAGGCAAATTTCCATAGTCTTTTTGAATCATAATTTGCGGGCGATTAGATTTTGCCTTCAAGCGACTTTTTAAAATTAATAACGTACTTTCTAACCCTTCATGTAAATTAATTGGTTTTACCGTTAATTCATCTTTACGAGAAAAATTTCTCAGGGATCGGGCAATTTCAAAAATCCGATCCGCAGATATTTTGACGGATTTGAAAACTTCAGGTAAATCCTCAATTAGAAATTCTAAACTCACCCCCTGCATATAGGCTTGAATTTCTGCAATCGGTTGAGGACATTGTTGTTGATACAGTCGCAGGACATAAATTAAATCTTGAATATAGTTGTCAATACAATTAATATTTCCATAAATACAGTTAACAGGATTATTAATTTCATGGGCTAAACTGGCAATAAGTTGACCCAAAGAAGCCATTTTTTCCTGATGGAACATCTGCGCTTGGGTTTCCTTGAGTTGTTTCAAGGTATGAGAGAGTTGTTGGGCTTGAGCATAGGCGAGGGCAGTAGTTTCACAGCTTTTTTTATACAATAAAATTTGCTGTTTTTCTAATTCTAATTGTTCTGCCTCGCTTTCAATTTGATATTGACTCACCACAGCATCTAAGCCATTTAATAATTGCTCCGAAGCCGCGATCATAATCAAGTTCAAATCCAAATTATCCAGTTCTAACTCATNNATCTGGTGTATTTAACAGGGATTTAACCGCAGCAATATAATCCCGAACTTGTTGATCCAGATTATAAGGAATTCGATAATATATTTTATGAATTGATGGGGATAGATTGGGGTTTAAATTGTTGTTAAACTGACCAGAAATTAGGGCTTGATGAGATTCTTCAAAGTATTGCATATTTTGTTGTATAATAGCTATATTCTGCTGTCGTTCTGTCTGATTTTTAGCCGTGACTAACCTCAAACAAAATAAAGCAATCCGTTGGGATAACATTCGTTGACGGCCACTAACATTAATCACCGCAGCACCAATGTTTTGCGCTGCTTGAATTTCATCAAGATCAAAATAATTATCAAGTTTGGGCATGATTACGAGTTTCCAACTAGCGGGTAGTGGATTGAATTTGTGAGTCTCCGACATCAGGCTTTGTAACCAGGATCGATCCTCACTCTATATTTCTACATTGTCTAAAATTACGGTGTTTTTGTTTGTATTGATTAT
>DMPJ01000404.1 GCA_003456035.1 Planktothrix sp. UBA8402 | reverse complement strand
GGTTGAACCTCTACACCGGGAGGTAAAGGACGATTTTCGAGATGGAAAACGACTTTTTTACAGACCATTTGACTATTCCCAACTGAAGCATAATCCCAAATATACACTTCTGAATTGGGGGATGTGGCATTAGCGGGGGGAATCACCCAGGAACTCAGCAAGACGATTTCTAAAGCCACTAAAGCTGCAATTACAAACTTTAGCATAAATTACTCTTATTGCATCAATTGAGGACTATCATTAGTGTACCCTTGAGTTCCAAAAAAACGATCACAATGCCAGCCAGAGATATCTATCACAATACGGTTAAAAATGCCCTAATCAAAGATGACTGGGTAATTACCCATGATCCACTGAGTTTAAAATGGGGGAAGAAAGATATGTATGTTGATCTCGGTGCAAAACAACTTCTGGCGGCTGAAAAAACAGAACGTAAAATTGCAGTAGAGGTAAAAAGCTTTACTGGAAACTCAGAAATGACCGATTTAGAACGAGCAGTTGGTCAATATATTGTTTATAATGATGTCTTATTGCAAGTTGAACCGAAACGACTGCTTTATTTAGCTGTTGCTGAAGAAGTTGCTCACGGACTATTTGAAGAACCTCTAGGTCAGTTATTATTAAATAATAACCGGATTCGTTTACTTGTTTTTAACCCAGTTTCCGAGGTGATCGTACAATGGATACCTTAAAACAAGATCGAGAAATTATTGAAAAAGTCATTAGTGATTATGCGGCTATTTCTTATGCTTATGGAGAAATTGAGCGCCATGTTGTGTTTGATCGTCACCATGATCGGTATTTACTCATGATTTTGGGATGGGAAGGTATTAAACAGGTACATGGATGTATTATTCATCTGGAAATTATTGAAGGTAAAATTTGGATTCATCGAGATGGCACTGAAGATGGCGTGGCGAATGATTTACTAGAGGCGGGAATTCCTAAAGAACGGATTGTTTTAGGGTTTAAATCGCCTCAAGTTCGACCTTTAACTGGATTTGCGATCGCATAATTTCAAATAACATTAAGAAGCCGTTTTTTCTATTTTTGCGGGTGCGATCGCTTTTCCATTAACTTCTTGTAAATAAAACCATCCCACCGTAATTAAAAACAGAAAGTAACTCACAATTTGGACAAAATACAATTGATCTCGATAGCCAAATAAAGCTTTTAAAACTATCCCGGGAAATTGTTTATCGGGTAAAAATCCCTGAGCATTTAAGACCAAATTCCCTAATAAACAAGAAGCAGGTTGAGTTAAACATAATCCCGCATATTCAGGATTAATTTGAGCTAATATTCCTACTCCCGCATCCAAATGTTTGAGAACTGAAATTACTAACCCTGCTACAATTAATAACAGAAAAATTCCCATGAATTGAAAAAACAAACGAATATTAATTTTTACCCCCCACTTAAATAGTAATATTCCTAATCCCGCAGCAACAAATAAACCTAAAACTGCCCCAATTGCAGGCATAATTCCCTGTTCAAAGGTGGCTAATATAAAAACAACGGTTTCCAGACCTTCGCGTAAAACCGCAATAAAAATTAACCCAAAAATTCCCCATCCTGCTGCGGTTTTATTTTTATCAATAGCTGCTTTAACCGCCCCTTCCACTTCCGATTTTAAGGATTTAGCTTGTTGGGTCATCCAAATTAACATCCAACTTAACATAGCGATCGCAAATAACCCAATTCCCGCCTCTAAAAATTCCCCAAAAACTGGGGCGTAGGGATGTTCAGAAGTAGCAATTCCTTGAATTAGCCATCCAAATAATATGCCAAAAAATGCACTGGCAATAATTCCTACTCCCACCCCATAAAATACCCAGGAATTGAGATAACTTTGTTCAGCTTTTTTTAAACAAGCTAAGACAATTCCCACCACTAAAGTAGCTTCAAAACCCTCTCGTAAAGTAATAAAAAACGTAGGTAATGCTTGGGTTATACTCATAATAATTGTTTAAAACCAGTTGAATAAGTGGCTAGATAGGCTGGAATTAACCAGCCTAAATATTATCTAAGATTAACTGAAATCTCGTAACATTTTCTTGATTTCAATATTATGTAATTCCTCTTGGCCAATCATAGTCCGAGCATATTCCTCTAAATAAATACTCGCATTTTCAACAACTTCTAGCAAATCTTTATACAATTCTAAAGCCTTGCGTTCATGAGCCAAACTTTCCTGTAAAAGATCCTTAACTGAATGCTGATAACTTTCCTCAATGGGGGCAATTTTTTGACTAGGATGTCCTTCTAAACCCGTGAGAATTTCTCCCGCTTGTTGAGCATGAAGTAAAGATTCTGTGGCTTGGGCTTGGAAAAACTGTACAATTGGTAAACGATTTTGCCCTGTTACCATTAACGAATAATGGGTATAGCGTACTACCCCGGCCAATTCAAATTCCATAATCGTGTTTAGCAATTCAATGGCTTTTGTCTGATCTAGATCTCTCATGGTTTGTCTTTAACCTAAAAACACTTTACCTATTATTACAACAGCCTATCCATTATGGACAATTAATAGTAGATTTACCCACACTCAAACAAAAATCATCTGAGACTGATGATCAAAAATTAATCTATAGGGTTACTGAGCCTGTCGAAGTCAGGAAGGGGCTTGAGACCTTTTTTTGGTCAAATAGTCTGATTCTGTCAAAAACCTGTTCTCTCTGGCTTAAAATCTATTGGTACTGCATATTTTTTTAAAACAAGGAGACGAAAAATGCAAGAACCCACAAATATCACAGACACATCCACACCTAGCGGAGCAAAAATAGACGTAACTGTGGAAACAGGCGGTGTAATTACCTCCCCCTCAACCAATGCCCAGTTTGATGAAATTAAGGAAAAAGTTGTAGTAATCTTATCCGAACTCCCGGGTTATGTGTCCAGTTTTTTTGGCTCCTACCAAAAACCGATTATTACCATTGTGCTGATTTTATCCGCCCTTGTGACTCTGAAGGTATTATTTGCGGTGATTGATGCTCTTAATGATGTTCCCCTCTTAGCTCCTAGCTTTGAGTTAATTGGTATGGGATACACCGCTTGGTTTGTCTACCGCTACCTACTCAAAGCCTCAACCCGTCAAGAATTAGTTCAAGAATTCAAATCCTACAAAGAACAAATTACAGGCGACTAACTTTAGATAGGGGAAGGGGAAAGGAAACAAGAAAACAGGAGTTAACCTGTACTGCATTTAAACTGTATATTCTAGGGAGCGAGGACGCTCCCACTACAAGGATGGGGCAATTTCTTCATCACAATTGTAGATGGTGAACAGCTTAACCATTTCTCCTCCCCTACTCCCCTACTCCCCTA
>DMPJ01000205.1 GCA_003456035.1 Planktothrix sp. UBA8402 | reverse complement strand
TTGGGAATTACGAATTACGAATTGGGAATTACGAATTACGAATTACGAATTACGAATTACGAATTACGAATTACGAATTGGGAATTGGGAAAACCGGAGGAAAAGAATTCACTGTTTCTTTAACTCTAATTCCCCCCTTTTTAAGGTGGGCTAGGGGGGATCTAATCGGGGATTAAAGTTGATTAATTATGTCGTTTCCATTTTGTATTTTTCCCCTTTTTTGGGATCAGTCCAGTCACAACCAAAGCCTTTTGTAGCCGGAACAAATTGGTTCCATGGAACTGGATCAACTGGGCCTTCCGTCGCCCAAACAATATTAAATAATCCATCATCCCGTACCTGTCCCATCCGCACAGTTTTAGAAATATGATGGTTGGGGAACATAGTAACTTTACCCCCAGGAGCATCGAAACTTTGACCCACCGCAGCTAATCTGACTTTTTCTAAATCATCAGCAGTTCCCGCTTTTTCTACCGCTTGTTTCCACAAATACACCATCAAATAAGCGGCTTCCATAGGGTCATTTGTTACCCGATCTTGTCCGTATTCAGCTTTAAAAGCTTCTACCCATTTTTTATTAGTAGGAGTGTCAACGGTTTGGAAATAGTTCCAAGCGGCATAGTGACCTAAAAGGAAGTCCTTACCAATTTGTCGCACTTCTTCTTCGGCGATACTTACCGACATCACCGGATATTTTTCCGGGGTCATTCCCGCCCCTTGTAACTGTTTGAAGAAAGCCACATTACTATCTCCATTCAAACTATTAAAAATTACACCACCATCGGGTAATGCTTGTTTGATTTTGGTAATAATTGGAGTAACTTCCGTATTCCCTAAAGGTAAGTAATCTTCCCCTACTGTTGTGCCACCAATAGCTATTAATTGTTCCTTAATAATATTGTTAGCTGTGCGCGGAAAAACATAGTCCGAGCCTACTAAGAAAAACTCCCTACCCTTATTATCAAATAACCATTGTACGGCAGGTTCAATTTGTTGGTTAGGAGCCGCTCCGGTATAAAAAATGTTTTTAGAACATTCTTGACCTTCATATTGAACCGGATACCATAACATATGATTTCTGGATTCAAATACATCTTTTACCGCTTTCCGACTAGCAGATGTCCAGCAACCAAAAACAGTTACAACCTTATCTTGATCGATCAATTTTTGGGCTTTTTCGGCAAAAGTTGGCCAGTCAGAAGCGCCATCTTCAACCACCGCTTCAATTTGTTTACCGAGTACGCCACCATTGGCATTAATTTCTTTAATTGCTAACTTTTCGGCTTCAACAACGGTGGTTTCACTAATTGCCATTGTTCCACTCAAAGAGTGAAGAATCCCCACCTTAATGGTATCGCTACTAGGGGTTGGGCTAGTGGTATTATTGGGGGCAGAGTTGGCACACCCTTTCAGGAACAGGGTACTTCCAAAGGCCGCCGAACCATAAACCAAGAATTTGCGTCTACCGAAATTTTTTTTCACAATGACTATTTAGCGATTTTACTTAAAATTTTGCTCGAAGAATAGGCTACTTTCTTTACCATATCTGTAACCATAAATTGGTTAAATTGAAACATCGAGCAGTAGATAAAAGCACTTAAAAATTAACAATTGACTGCCATTCGATGAAGATATGGTATGGGCAATTTCCTATTCAGGCTTTGTATACTAGAGGAATTCGATATAGTAAATTGTAGTCTACAATACAAAATATCCATGTAGTAAGCCCTTCAGGGCTTGCCACCACTGCCCCCCCTGATGGGTGACTCCCCGCTACCCAAATTATCAATATGGAGCGAAGATAAAAAACATCAAGAAGCGGTTCAATTTTATGTGCATCTGCGCCGCTTCCGACAGACATACTGCGTCTGTTTCCACCGAGTGTGATCAGGTTGTTAAAACCTTGTCATATTACTGTTAATTTCAATCAAGGCATCAATTCTCATCGCCATCAGGGGTCATCTCATGAAAAATATTATTGTTTTGTTAGGACTTGTTGCTTCTACAAGTTTTACCGTTTTCTCCGTTACTTCTGCCCATGCAGTCCCATCCAAATCCGAGGTTAATCAAACTACCCTCGATCATTGGACAACAATCAATTACACAGGCAAAAATGAGGATGGAGAAACAGAAAAGATCGATACTAAAAAATCTCAATAAATACTTATAGCAGGGAATAGGCAACAGGCAATAGGCAACAGGGGGGAAAAGACTTCACCGTAATCTTTGCACCGCGATGTCTTTGTCCTAACCACCAAGCGCGACTGCTTTATAAGCAGCTTCTAACGCCAATTTACTCCCACACCAATGCGATCGCCACCTTGCTGTTTAGCCTCCTGTAGAGCTTCTTCAGCAACGGTAATCAAAGGATGTGGGGGTAATTCCGGTGCGGGAATAGCTGTTGCTACCCCCAAACTCAGAGTTAGGTAGGGACTGATCTCAGATTTAGGGTGAGGAATTTCCAATTGTTTAATTTTAGCTCTAATTAACTTAGCAACTTCTATCGCCCCAGCCCTAGCCGTATGGGGTAACAAAATTGCAAATTTTTCCCCACTATAACGCCCAACTAAATCGGCCGGACGTTTAATACAGGTGCCCATAGTTTGAGCAATATTTTGTAAACAGATATCTCCTTGATCATATCCATAAACTTCGTTATAACCTTGAAACCTATCCACATCTGCAATAATTAAGGATAAATATATTCTTTCCCTGGCTAAACGTTGCCATTCTCTCAATAAATATTCATCGAAATAAGGACGATTTGCTAATTGAGTTAAGGGGTCAAGCCGACTCAAATACTTTAATTTATCCGTTGTTGTTTGTAACTTCTGGCTAATTTCCTCAAGTTTACTTTCGGCGGCTTTACGCGCTGATATTTCTTGCTGTAAATTAAGTAAAGACTCGCTTAAAACCTTCTGATTTTGACGATAATTCTGGATATTTTTAATTCTAAGCATAATTTCTTGAGAATTAAAAGGTTTTCTGATATAGTCACAATGCCAGTCATATTCTAAGGGAATAGTACAGCTACTATTATAACATAAAATCAAGAAAAAAATAGTAATATTATGTTTATGATCTCCAAAATATTTATAGAAAAAGTCAAAATTTAAGCATTGATCTTCGGCTTCTGAACAATCCCAAAAAATCAGATCAGGAATCTTAATCTGTAAATATTCTAAAGCCCCAGATCCATTTAAAGCCCTTCTGATTTGATACCCTTGTCCACCTAAAATTTCCGATAGAATTTGTGCATCCTGATCATCAGAATCAATAATTAAACAATCCAATGGAGGCGAAATTTGGGCAGGTAAAATCATATAATTTAATCAGATAAAATAAGTTTTAAAAACAGAATTAATTCATTAAGTATCCGCATTATTAGTCAAGCAGAAGTCACAGTTTTTTTATCAGTAAAAATCTTGACTTTATTTATTTAACTGGTAACTGGTAACTGGTAACTGATAACTGGTAACTGATAAAATATTACAACCTATTGAGGAAGTTAGACCGTGACTGTCAAAATTCTATCTGTAAGTAATGGTCATGGGGAAGATGCGATCGCCGTTAGGATTTTACGAGAACTCCAAAACCAACCCCATCCCCCAGAAATCGCCGCTTTACCCTTAGTCGGACTCGGACAAGCCTATACTCAATTAGACAACGTTCCCATCATGGGATCAGTAAAATCCCTACCTTCTGGGGGGTTTATTTATATGGATAAACACCAACTCTGGCGGGATCTACAAGCCGGGTTATTTCCCTTAATTATTCAGCAATATCAAACAATTCGTCAATGGGTAAAACAAGGAGGAATAATTCTCGCCGTTGGGGATATTGTGCCTTTATTTTTAGCTTGGTTAAGTGGGGGAAATTATGCTTTTATCGGAACCGCAAAATCCGACTATTATCTCCGTGATGAACAGGGAAAATTACCCTTAACCAGAATGTGGAAATGGTATAAATATTCTGATTCAATTTATTTTCCTTGGGAACGTTGGTTAATGAATAATTCTCGGTGTTTAGGAGTATTTCCCAGGGATACCATAACAACTCAAACCTTACAAAAATATGGAATTCCGGCAATTGATTTAGGAAATCCCATGATGGATAATTTAGAACCCAATATTTATAATTATACTATTGATCAACTCCAGATTGAAACACAGCGATCGCTCTTTATAACATTATTACCCGGTTCTCGTTCTCCCGAAGTTAATCGAAATTGGGATATGATCTTAAAAGGAGTAGATGCAATTATTCAAAGCTCGATCCGATCAACAGAAAATCCCATCCCTAGCTATCAACATTTAGTGTTTTTAGCTGCGATCGCCCCTAGTTTAGACCTGCAAACCTTTTGTCAATCTCTGACGGCTTTAGGATGGCAAGAAACCCCAGATTTAAGATTACCTAATNNATTAATCTTGACAAATCAAGCATTTAATGATAGTTTAGCTTTAGGGAATATTGCGATCGCCATGGCTGGAACTGCAACAGAACAATTTGTCGGTTTAGGGAAACCTGCGATCGCAATTCCGGGCGATGGGCCACAATTTACCCCCACCTTTGCTAATAATCAACAACGTCTATTAGGGCGGTCATTAATTATAGTAGAAAATCCGATAGAAATTCCTGAAATATTGCGATCGCTTCTGCTTAACTCCGAGCAATTAAAGTTAATAGCAGAAAACGGAAAACGTCGCCTCGGACAACCAGGAGCGAGTCGTCGCATTGCCCAATATCTATCGTAGTAAGCCCTTCAGGGCTTAATCCATATTTGCTGGTAAATTTATCCCTGATAATTGGGATTTATGAATCAGCCCTGAAGGGCTTACTACGGTTAGGTGTGTCGTTTTTGATGCCAGTGCCAAGCGTGGGTGATAATATTTTGAATATCGGGATATTCGGGATTCCAACCTAATATGGTTCGGGCTTTTTCTCCGCTTCCAACTAAACTTGGTGGATCTCCAGGACGGCGATCGCATTCAATCACTTTAATCTCTTTTCCCGTAACTTCCCTAGCGGTTTCTATCACTTCTTTAACGGAAAATCCCCGCCCAGTTCCTAAATTAAATACATCCGTTTTTCCGCCATTCAATAAATATTCTAACCCTAAAATATGGGCGGTTGCTAAGTCAGTGACGTGAATATAATCTCTAATACAAGTTCCATCGGGTGTGGGATAATCGGTTCCAAAAATGGAAATAGAATCTCGTTTTCCTAATGCTGCTAATAAAATTAAAGGAATTAAATGGGTTTCGGGATTATGATCTTCTCCTAATAACCCTTCTGGGTCGGCTCCGGCGGCATTAAAAAAACGGAAACGCACCGATTTAAAATTATAGGCGACATCAAAATCTGATAAAATTCTTTCTACCATTAATTTAGTCGCCCCGTAGGGATTAATCGGATTTTGGGGATGATCTTCAGGAATCGGAACAATTTCAGGAACCCCATAGGTGGCGCAGGTTGAGGAAAACACAAATTTATTAATTCCTGCCTCTTTCATTGCTTCCAATAACGTTAAAGTTCCGACCACATTATTGCGATAATATTTATCGGGATTAGTAACAGATTCCCCCACATAAGCATAGGCAGAAAAGTGCATCACCGCATCAATTTTACGACTAGAAAATAACTGATCTAGTAACGGACGATCATTAGTATCCCCAATAATTAATTCGGTTTTTAAGACCGTTTCTACTAAGTCTTGATGTCCATAAACTAAATTATCGAGAATAATCACATCATAACCCGAACGTTGTAGTGCCAGGACAGCATGGGAACCAATATAACCCGCTCCTCCGGTAACTAAAATAGTGGTTTTATCTTCAGACATGAATTTATCCTCCTTGGTTTAATTCAATGAATTTAAGTTAGTCTTCTAATTGTTGAACTGAAACATCAACCGCTTGCACATCAATAGTTCCTGGAGGTGTTAACCGACTAAAACGCCCCTGTTCGATTTTTAACGGTTCTCCACAGTTAGGACATTGAAATTGAGTGGTATTAAAAGCGGGAAATTCATGGCTACAAACCGGACATTGATCTTGAATTAGATTGCGTTTTAACCACCACTGTACACCCCAAATCAACAGAATAGGAGTAATCGCAATCACCATAATTAAAATCAGAATCCCCTTCACTAACCAACCCAGACCAATAGATATTAAAATGCCAATCACAGCCAATGTAACTAGCCAGTTACTCAAACCGGAAAGTCGGATTTGTAGATTTTTGAACCGCTCTTGGTTCACAGCTATCTCCTTAATTATTCAAGCCAGATTTAATCTGATGGAAACCTTAAAAATTTGAACTTTGATATTTTAATTTCTATGATATTATAGCAATGATCAGGTTAATATTCACAACAACTTCCGTCCCCCCGTGCACGGGGGGTTAGGGGGGCGTTCGTGTCTTTGTGGTTAAATTAGGCTTGATCCTGGTTTTGATCCAGCAACTGTTGGACTCGGTCATCAAAGGCAGGTTTTCCAAAACTGGCTAAACATTGCTGCCGTAACCAAGGGCCATTACAGCGTTGATCTTCACCCTTGAGCAGTTGAATACAAGCCTCTGCAACGGCCCCTACATCGCGGTGAGGCACTTGCCAGCCCAATTTTCCATCCTGCAAGGGATCGGCCGAACCATCGCTATCCCCGGCAATCACGGGTTTCTCGCCGGCCATCGCCTCCAAATAAACAATCCCAAACCCTTCTTGAGATGGCATAACATAACCATCACAAACCCGATAATGATCGACTAATTCCTCGGTAGGAACAAATCCGGCAAAAATGACCCGATCGCTTACTCCCAAATCCTGCGCCAACTGTTGTAATCTAGGTTGGTCATCCCCGCGACCAATAACTAAATATTTGACATCGGGAAAAACTTGGGCAATTTGGGATAAGGCGCGAATGGTAACGTCAACTCCTTTATAAGGGTCGCCTTTCCACAGACGAGCAACGGTCATTAATACCCGGGCATCCTGTAAATTATAGCGTTGAATTAACTGTTGGGGTTTGGGGCCGGGAGTAAATTGTTCCCCATCCACCATACAGGGTAAGATTTGAAACTGATTAGGATTTAACTGATTAGCAATACAGGCTTGATCTCGACTATATCGGCTAATTGTCCAAATTTGATCGGCGGTTTGTAGGGCTTTTTGATATTTTTTAGGTAAGGGTTCCCAGACTTCTTTACCATAGGTTAATACGGTGTAAGGAATGCCCAAGGGTTGACAAATTCTCTGCACCAAGTGGGCTAAATTAATATGACCACACAAAACTCTTTGAGGTCGATATTTGATTAAATTAGTTAGTAAAGCTGTTGCTAATTTAATCCTTCCCCAGAGGGGATTTTGAGATTTAAAATACTCAAATTGAAACGGACTTGATGGTGTTTCAAAGGGGTTAGGACATCCAGGATAATCGCGTAAAATTAAAACTTTACTCTTGGGATTAATATTAATCTCTGAGTCGGGAGAAATGGGTTTAATATTCTGGGAAGCATCTAAAATATCTTTAACATAAGATTGAATCCCACCTTCACAAGAAAAAACAGCTAAAAAGCACCAAAGTAAACGATTTTGATTTAAGTTTGGGTATTTTTTTAATAACATATCTGGGTTTCAAGGATATATTTTTCTAGGCACAAAAAATTAGCAGCGAGCGTGTTTACAGTAACTTCCGTGTCTTCGTGTCTTCGTGTCCTTGTGGTTAAATTAGGTTTGACCCTTCTGAAGACTTCTGTTCCTATAAAAAACGATACCTGTGATGCTCCTAAGATTTAGCCTAACACTCTATCCTAGTAAACTCACAGGTATCAGCAAAGATTTCTTGATAATGTCGTTTAAAATCCCAAAGTTAAAGACTTATCAATGGGAAGTGCAGCACCAATTCCTAACCACAGAGTTACTAAAGTTCCAAACAGGAAAATTACAGTCGCCACAGGACGACGGAAGGGGTTTTGGAACTTGTTGACGTTCTCAATCAGAGGAATTGCCATTAAACCCACAGGAATCGAAGACATCATCATGATTCCTAACAATTTATTGGGAACTACCCGCAAAATTTGGAATGTTGGCCAGAGATACCATTCAGGTAAAATTTCTAAAGGGGTGGCAAAAGGATTAGCAGCTTCTCCAACCATTGCCGGGTCAAGAACAGACAACGCCACCACTAAACCGAAAGTTCCCAAAATCACAACCGGGAACGTATATAACAAGTCATTCGGCCAAGCAGGTTCACCATAGTAGTTGTGACCCATGCCTTGAGCCAGTTTAGCGCGAAGAACTGGATCACTGAGATCCGGCTTTTTTAAGATGGACATAATTAAAATACGCTCCTTTTGAGGAAAATTTAACAGGTCGTCGCTTGTCTTTGAGTTTACCAAAGGCTACTCCCTAACCGTTGGATGTTTGAAACCCGTTATCGAAAGTTAACCTGATCGAAACAAACGGCCACCGATACAGGAGTAGCTAGAAACACCAAACCTAAGCCACGTCCATTTACAGGGGGCCAGAAATCCCTTGCTTCCGAATCATCAGGAAGTGGGCCAACATAAAGACCGCAATCAGCCAAGGCAGGACAAAGGTATGTAAGCTGTAGAAACGGCTCAGGGTGCTTTGACCAACGCCCGTACCACCGCGCATCAGTTCCACAATAGTTGAACCCACAACGGGAATAGCTTCAGGAACTCCAGAGACAATGTTCACAGCCCAGTAACCCAGCTGATCCCAAGGCAGAGAATAACCTGTTACCCCAAAGGAAACGGTGATCACCGCTAAAACCACACCCGTGATCCAGGTTAATTCCCGGGGCTTTTTGAAACCCCCGGTGAGGTAGACGCGGAAAACGTGCAGGATCATCATTAACACCATCATGCTGGCAGACCAGCGATGGATAGAGCGAATTAACCAACCAAAGCTCACATCCGTCATAATGTACTGAACGGAATTGAAAGCTTCTGTAACGGTCGGTTTATAATAAAACGTCATCGCAAATCCAGTGGCAAACTGGATTAAAAAGCAAACTAAAGTAACTCCACCCAAGCAATAGAAAATATTGACATGAGGTGGGACATACTTACTCGAAATGTCATCATCAAGTGCTTGGATATCCAGCCGCTCATCAAACCACTTGAAAGTCTGAGATTCTTTGATTCCCTTAGAAAACATGAAGCTAGAATTCCTAAAAATAAATGGCTGCCTATTATTATTATTCCTTTTGGACTGTCTGAAGCCAGAGAACTCTGGCAATCAAAAAGTCATCACCATTAGGAATCCGGGGATCGGTTTGATCCGATTGACAGCTTAGACTAACAGACTTGCTTGTTCTCCCCTACTCTAAAAAATGTAACATAACTTCAACTCAATTTTAACAAAACTCGGCAATCACCATCCCCAGTGGAGATTCCCCGACGCTCCGGCTTAAAATCAAGCAGTGAAAGCTCTTAAACGGGTTGATTCCTCAACCTAATCTGAAAGCCACCTTAAATTACCACCATGCAAAAGCGATTTTTTTCCATAGCATTTCTAATTATTCTGCAAATCAGCTTCACCTGGATCACCTGGACAAATCCGGTTCTGGCCTTGACCGAAGACCAAAAAATCTTTAGCGAAAGTTGGCGAATTATTAATCGCTCCTATGTCGATGAAAGTTTCAACCATCAAAACTGGTGGTATATCCGCGAGAAAATGATCCGACAACCGTTCCAAAATCGGGAGGATACTTATGATGCCATTGAGAAGATGTTAGCCACCCTAGATGACCCGTTTACGCGGTTATTGCGACCGGATCAATATCGCAGTTTGCGGGTTAATACTTCCGGGGAATTAATGGGGGTGGGGTTACAAATTTCTCAGGACGGGGAAACGGGAAATTTAACCGTAATTGCTCCCATAGATGATTCTCCCGCCGAGCAAGCTGGCATTCAATCCCAGGATCGAATTTTGAAAATTGATGGCTTTCCTACCTCGGAGTTAACTTTAGATGAATCGGCGGCTCGGATGCGGGGGCCAATCGGTAGCCAGGTGATTTTAACGGTGTTAAGAAATAATCATAAAACCCCGGAAGATCTAGTTTTAATTAGGGATCGGATTGCAATACACCCAGTTACAACTGAACTACGTTCTGATTTGGGATCAACTCCTTTCGGTTATATTCGTTTAAGTCAATTTAGCGCCAATGCCACGGAAGAAGTTGCCCAGGCAATTCAATCTTTAGAAAAAAAAGGAGCAAAAGCCTATATTTTGGATTTAAGAAATAATCCGGGAGGGTTATTACTATCGGGGATAGAAATAGCCCGTCTTTGGTTAGATGAAGGTACGATTGTTTATACTGTTAATCGTCAAGGTTTACTGGGCAGTTTTGAAGCATTAGGTTCGGCTTTAACTAAAGCACCTTTAGTGGTTTTAGTCAATCAAGGAACAGCTAGTGCTAGTGAAATTTTATCGGGAGCTTTACAAGACAATCATCGCGCGATTTTAGTGGGGGAAAAGACCTTTGGTAAGGGGTTAATTCAATCCTTATTTGATTTATCCGACGGGTCGGGATTAGCGGTGACAGTTGCTAAATATGAAACTCCTAATCATACTGATATTAATAAATTGGGAATTATGCCTGATCGTGTGATTCCTTCCGAATCTTTACTCAGAAATCAAGTAGCAACAGCAGCAGATCACCAATATCAAGCTGCTTTGGAATTGCTATCTTCTCAATTTGTAGTTGCTCAAAAAGAATAGGGATC
>DMPJ01000243.1:2937-4539 GCA_003456035.1 Planktothrix sp. UBA8402 | reverse complement strand
TGATTTTGGTTTACCTAGGGTTTTAAAGTCTACTTTTCGACATTTTTATATTCGTTGGATTAAGGAACCTATGGAAACCTATACTAACCGTTAGAAAGAGGATTTTAACGAGTTGTTTTATCAGTCTTTCTGGTTTATTTTAACAGTTCTAGGGCTTGATTAATTCCGTCTCTAACTGATATGCTACATTCCATCAAAGCCTGATGTTCAGATTCAGTTAAATCTAGTTCTAAAATCCGTTCAACTCCCCGACAACCTAACCAGGCGGGAACCCCCAGAAAAATATCTTTCAAGCCATATTCTCCCTGTAAATAACAACAGGTGGGTAATAATCTCGATTGTTGACGTAAAATTGATTCCACCATAATTCTAATTGAAGATGCTGGGGCAAAATAAGCTCCTCCTGTCTTTAATAATTGTACAATTTCTCCCCCACCTTGACGGGTACGTTCGACAATTTTATCAATAGTTTTTTGATCAATTAATTCTGTAATCGGAATCCCATTAACGGTTGTGTAACGGGGTAAAGGAACCATTAAATCTCCATGACTTCCTAATACAGTGGCATGAATATTTGCCATAGACATTCCTAATTCCATGCCGATAAACGCTTGAAATCTCGATGAATCTAAAACCCCCGCCATACCCATAACTCGATGTGGTTCAATTTTTGTTGACTGCCAAGCAATATAAGTCATAATATCTAAGGGATTGGTAACAATAATAAACACCGCATCAGGAGAATATTGAATTGATTTTTGGGCAGCATCGGCAACAATTTTGGCATTAATACTAATTAAATCATCCCGCTTCATCCCAGGAATTCGAGGCTTTCCGGCAGTAATCACAATAATATCTGAACCTGCGGTATCTGCATAATTATTTGTACCAGTTATTTGTCGATCATGACCTTCAACTGAACCCGCTTGCATTAAATCTAAAGCAATTCCTTGAGGAACTCCTTCTAAAACATCCAATAAAATAACATTAGCAATATTTTGTTCAATAATACGTTGGGCGAGGGTACTTCCTACTTTCCCCGCACCAATAATAGAAACTCTGGTGGAATGACAAGANNTAATGGGTAATGGGTAATGGGGATAAGATAATACTTATAGATTTTTAATAGATACTTTAAATGATTACAATTTCTGTAGGATTACAGATTCTCGACACTACATCCCACCTCTTTCAAGGGTGGGATGTAGTGTCGCCACCTTTAGGTGGAGTCAAGGTTTTAATATAATCCCTAAGAACTTCAGCCATTGATACACATTGGCTTTCGGCATATATCTTCAACTTTTCGTACTCCCTTTCGGTCATCCACATTGAAAATCGTTTTTCTCTTGACATGGCTTCTATTCCGCTATACTTCTAATCGTATAGCAGGATGTTCCTAGCTTGTCTAGTCGGATGTTCCGACAATCCTTAAACAAGTTGTCAATGGCGAGAAAAAGGCAACCCCTGTAACAACCCTAGTGAGCTACAGAAGACTACGCAAAATCCAATCAGAGATTGAGACTGTAATAGTCGTAGTTGCTAATTAGGGCGAGGTGTTTGGCACTCCTCAGAGTCTCGCACTCTCCTCTAATGTTGCTGTGG
>DMPJ01000243.1:0-2882 GCA_003456035.1 Planktothrix sp. UBA8402 | reverse complement strand
TATAGTATTTCTTCAACTGATAACTGATAATGGGAATACTTGATAACTAATTAAGCTGATTCCAATTGATCCAATCTTAACCAAATATTGGGGGTAGGAACTTGTCCAAATTTAATCAAAGCGTAGTCCCCTCGTAATTCCATAATTTCCCCTTTGGTTTCAAAAATATAAGCAGAAAATCGAGGATCACTAGCTTTTGCTTCTAAGCTGTTTTCCAACTTTTCCCGAACCGCGTGAACAAAATCACCTTTTTTAATGGCCATAACTCGTTAACTTCCAGTGGTTATAAAATCTTCTCCCAATTTTAGTGGTTTATCGGGGTATCTGAGCAACTCCTTCCTTCGTGTCTTTGTGCCTTTGTGGTTCCCAATACAATAAAAATATTGCCCCTAATGCTGACATTTCGGGCAAAAATGAGCCGACCGTCCGGCGAGTTTCAAACGTTCAATGGGGGTTCCACAGACCCGACAGGGTTCGCCAGTACGATTGTAAACCCAAGCCGTACCCCCATAGTTGCCATTTACCCCTTGAACATTCAAGAAATTACGAATCGTTGTCCCACCTACCTTAATACTGGTTTCCAACACTTGAATAATATGGCGACGTAACCCTTCTAGTTGTTGATAGGTTAAAGCTCGACAAGGCGTTGTTGGGGAAATTCCGCTTAAAAATAAAGACTCATCTGCATAAATATTCCCGACTCCAGCCACTAAACTTTGATCCAAAAGGGCTGATTTAATTGGGCGTTGACGTTTTTTAAATTGTTCTTGTAAATATTCAACCGAAAATTCTGAGGCGAAAGGTTCTGGCCCTAAATTGTTTAATCCGGTAATAATACTAGAAACCTCTTGACCGGGTGGCACCCACCAGATTTTACCAAAAGTGCGTTGATCAACAAATCTCAATTCTCGATTTTCCGCAAAAAATAAGCGAATGCGTGTGTGCTTTTGTAAGGGGTCTTGGGGGTGAACCCATAATAGTTGACCAGTCATCCGTAAATGAACCCCTAACCAGCCTCCAGAAGCGGTATCAGAGTCTAATTGAACCAATTCGGCTAGTAAATATTTACCTCGACGATGCCAAGCCGCGATCGCCACTCCAGTTAAACCCGGCAAAAATTCATCAACGGAAAAGGGGTAGGCGAGAGTGCGCTTGAGCAACACTTCACCCCCCACAATTGTTTGGTTCAAGGTCACTTGATTGAGACCTTGCCTAACGGTTTCAACTTCCGGTAATTCCGGCACAGGCTATTTTTTAGCAGCAGGTGCGGATTTTTTAGCAGCAGCTTTGGGAGCTTCCACTTCCAACAGTTCGCTCACGGCAAAGTTGTTGGTATTGATACCGGAGTAGTTCACTTTCTCAAAGCGAACAATCGCAGCATATTTGATGCCACTGGAGTCTACAGAAGCAACTGTACCTACTTCTTGATACCAGTAGGACTCTTTGCGTAGGACACGAACATTAGAACCACGTTGAACCATTGGTTTTTCTTCCCCTTTTCAATCAAAAAACGGATAAAGACGTTTAATAAACTCAGGGTACTACTGGATTGGCTGTCTAGGTTGATTTAAGTCTTTAAGTTTTATTGCTAACCTAGCCATTGTCCCCTGGAAAGCCACATATAGGTGCATTCTTTCTATTCCCCATTCCCCATTCCCTCCCCCCCAAACCCCCCTTAGTAAGGGGGGCTTGGGGGGGTAATTCGTAATTCGTAATTCGTAATTCCCCATTCCCCATTCCCTCCTACACTTTCTGGCCATCACGGAAACTGCCTGGAAAGCGTTTGCCTTTGGCATCAATAATTGTCCCTTGGCCATGGGGAACTCCACCGCGAAATTCTCCTTCAAAGCGAGTTCCGTTAGCAAAAGTGCAGGTTCCCTTACCATCAAGTTGTTGATTAAAAAACTGTCCCTGACAGCGACTGCCATTGGTGCGGGTGAATACTCCTTGACCAAAAGGAGATCCGGCAAAGAATTCGCCTTCATAGCGATCGCCATTAGCATAAATAAACTGTCCGCGACCACTGGGTTGACTACTGACAGTGCCGCCACCAACTTCTCGCACCAATTTAAAGGTGCCAATATAGCGATCGCCATTAGCAAAAATTACCGTTCCCTGGGTAATATTGCCATCTTTAAACACCCCAACGATACGGGCATCATCGGCAAAAATGAATACTCCTTGTCCATTCGGTAAACCATTACGAAACTGTCCTTCATAGCGATCGCGGTTGGCATAAACCATAATCCCTTGGCCGTCTGGTTTCCCATTAACAAAACTGCCCTTGTAGTTATCTCCTCCCTCATAGTTGCATTTAACTATTCCTGTCGGTAACTGTCCTTCACAAACCGGAGGACGCTTGCCCTCAGCTGGTTGTGCAACAGAAGGTAAAGGATGATTAATACCAATAACAACAGCTAAACTCAATAGAATTAGCGTCAAAAAACCTATTTTTCGCATTGAAAACCTGGTTACTCCCAATTTTTTCTGATGAAAAAACCATACAAATTTCTCAAGATTAGATCTATCCTATTTAACCAGAGTGAACTACCGAAGATCCCAGACTAACATTATTAACCTTTGGATCAGCAGGTGGAATAGCACCTACAGATTTAGCAATCTCAATCCCATTTTGTTCAAAAATAACAATCGGTTCACCCCCGGGATCAAACTTGACTCGTTTAACCAGAACTTGACCATTAGACACAAGCTGTCCCACGTTCACATAACGAGTGCTAGGTTCTGTGGGAGCCTTGAGAATAATTTTAGTTTGATCTCCCACTTGCAATACCCCGGTGACTTCCATACCTTGAGCTAAGTCTGTGGATGGAGGCGGAGGCACAAAAGGTTGGGCGGCAACGGGACGGGGGCGTGGTGGTGGT
>DMPJ01000551.1 GCA_003456035.1 Planktothrix sp. UBA8402 | reverse complement strand
CCCTGCTTTTTAAGGGGGATTTAGGGGGATCGACTAAACGGCTGTAATCACCATTTTTCGACTTATTTACTATTAATTCGACGCAAAGTTAACACATCACTGATATTTTTGACTTGGGCACAAGTGCGTTCAAACTGTTCGCGATCGCAAATTTCAATTCCCAATTCAATTAACGCCGGAGCATCGGGAAAAGTCTTAACCTGAGCGCTACAAACGTTAATATTATTATCTTTCAAACGGGATAAAATATCATTCAAAACCCCGACCCGATCCAAGACTTCAATACAAATATTCACCCCATAAGTTTGAGGACGTCCGCCTTGTTGATAGTTCGGATTCCAACTCAAAGGAACAAACCTTTCTCCCTCCACCGTTAAGGTATTAGGACACCCTTGTTGATGAATGGAAATCCCTTTTGTGCGGGTAACAACACCAATAATCGGTTCCCCTGGAATTGGATTACAACATCCAGCAATATGATAAAGTAACCCTTCCACTCCCGTAATTGGAGAATTACTAGGGGAAGAAGACGGAAGTTGAGAATAGGAAGGTAGGTTAGGAACTTGTAAAGAAGTGGTAGTAAGTTCTTGGGAAACCGTTTGAATTTGACTCTGGGATCTGACTACATCCCGCAAACGATTTACTACTAAATTTAAGGTAATTTCCCCATAACCCAATGCTGCTAATAAATCATCAACATTATGATAGTTACAGCGCTTAGAAACCGAAAGCATGGGTTCTGATTTGAGTAGGGATTCAAAGCCATTTTTTCCCATTTCTTTTTCTAATAATTCCCGTCCTCGATCAATATTTTCATCCCGGTGCGATCGCTTATACCACTGACGAATTCGGTTTTTAGCGGTACTGGTTTTAACGAAATTTAACCAATCCAAACTAGGGCGAATATTTTTCTGGGTTAATATTTCCACAATATCGCCATTTTTGAGCGGGGTATCCAAGGTAACAATCCGCTCATTTACCTTCGCTCCTTTACAATGATTGCCTACTTCACTATGAATCCGATAGGCAAAATCAACCGGGGTCGCTCCGTGAGTTAATGCCATTACATCCCCTTCTGGGGTAAACACATAAACATCATCAAATTCCAAGTTACTTTTAACACTTTCCAGATATTCTGTAGCATCTTTTAAATCACTTTGCCATTCTAATAATTGCCGTAACCAAGTGAATTTATCATCCATTCCGGTGACTTCCCCCAGATTGGAATTACCTTTTTCTTTATACTTCCAATGGGCGGCAATCCCATATTCAGCAATATGGTGCATTTCTACGGTACGAATTTGAATCTCAACGGANNAACGGATCTTCCCGTATTGCCAATTACCCCCGTATGTAAGGACTGATAGCGATTAGGTTTAGGCAATCCAATATAATCTTTAAAACGACCCGGAATTGGACGGAAAGCATCATGAACAATTGCCAAAGTCCGATAACATTCTTCATTGGTTTCAACAATTACTCGTAAGGCAGCAATATCATAAATTTCATGGAATTGTTTCTGTCTTTGGTTCATTTTTTTATAAATGCCATACAGATGTTTAGGACGTCCACTGACTTCATAACATTTAATTCCGCCCTTCTCTAGTCTGTCTCGTAAAACTTGAGCGAGTTGGGCTAATTTTTCTTCCCGAAATGCTCGCCGATCAGAAACTAATTCCTTAATATTTTTATAAGATTCTGGTTCTAAATATTTAAAGGATAGATCTTCTAATTCCCATTTCAACCGACCGATCCCTAAACGGTTAGCTAGGGGGGCAAAAATTTCTCGGGTTTCTAAGGCAATGCTACGCTGTTTATGTTCGGGTAAAAATTCCAACGTTCGCATATTATGGAGTCGGTCAGCGAGTTTAACTACAATTACCCGAATATCTTTTGCCATTGCTAAAAACATTCGCCGGAAGTTTTCCGCTTGACGCTCTGTGGTGTTGGAAAAATTAAATTTAGATAATTTGGTGACGCCTTCGACTAAATGACGAACTTCTGCCCCAAAATGCTGTTCTATTTCTTCCGGGGTGACTTCCGTATCTTCAATAATATCATGGAGAAAACCCGCCGCCACCATCGCCGAGTCCCCCCCTAAATAGCGCAATAAACCCGCTACGGCAATGGGATGATTAATATAGGGTTCTCCTGATTTGCGATATTGTCCCTGGTGCAATTGATAAGCAAATTGAAACGCCCGCACAATTAAATCGACGTTTGTGGAAAGAGATGTATCGGATTTGACTAGATTACCAGATATCTCCATACATTGTTGCAACCAATCGGGGATGCTACATTCATAGGAGAAGTCTTTTTTAGCAAGGGTTTGAATATTCATGATAGTTACACCTAAAGGGTAATAATACTGATAAAATGATCAGATAACTAAAACTCATGTACTTTTTAATACCAGAAGCAATAAAAAGCCTCAACTGGTGAAATGGTTAAGTTTCACGGAATTGAACTGTACTTGATAGAAGAATAACACCTCTTAAGGTAAGCTTAATCTGCCGCTTAATCTATTTTTGAAGTAGATGCTCAACCCCTAATCCCCCTGAATATCAGGATTTGGTCTTGGGGTAGGGGATCGGATTTAGCTCCATAGAGGCCAAAACCAGATCAAAATACTTATTGATTATTTAATAATTGTAGACAAGTTTCTTAACAATATGTTGTCAAAATCTGCTTTTGAAGCGATCTCACAGTTCCAAAATAGCTTAAAACAGCTTGACATCAACGTGAGATCTGTTGCTGTTGATCGAAACTGTTTAAAACCCAGTTTTCAACTGCTAAAAGCTACCTTTGAAGCGCAAATTATGGGGATCAACGATAGTGATTTTGATCCCCCTGTTGAGTCTCTAATTCAATCCTATTTAACCGAAACCCATAAACAGATGCGACTGTTAGAAATGGATCTGAAATTTTTGCAAGCATCTCATCAAAGTGCAACTTTTAATAACCGTCTCATCCCTATTCAAAATCGCCTCAATACTTTATTAAGTTATTCTGAGGAGATTTTGAAGTTAGGGGAGGAACAACAGAAGTCTGGTAAGCAGTGCGAGCGTCCTCGCTCGCTAGAATAATTAGAATAAACCGACAACGGGAGTCGAAACCAAACGTTGTGATTTGGTTTATAAAAAAATTGTTGATTGATAATTACTATTTTCGGCTAGATCAAACTAAAATAAAAGATTGAGTCCTGAAGGACTCACTACGGGTGATTAAATAGTTGAAAAATTTGCCGACAAAAGAGTTTTAATTTTTCAGCAGATTCTGGTTCGGGTTGAGTTTTACCGACAAAATTCCAATTTTCAATTGTGGAGACTTTCCACTGTTGTCCCTGATGGTCATATCCGGCGGCTTCAACACCAATGACGCGGCGAGTTTGATCAATCGGATCATGATAAAATCGAATTTCTATTAAAATACAACGACTTTGCAATAACCGACTGCGACCAGGGAAGTGAAAACCAAGATCAATAGAATCAGGATCAACCAGTTCCCTCGTTTCTGGGTCATTTGTCCAGGGTTTGAGATCCACCCGCGCATCGGGAAATTGAGCTTTAAATAAAGTTACAATGGATGCAATTTTGCTGGCAATGACCACGTTATTCGCCTGTTCAGCAGCGTTCACGAAACTACTCCCCTTATTAACTAAAAATTTAATTAGCGATCGCCTTGAAATCAGATACAATTAATATCAGGTCAAACTGTAGAATCAATTAATAAAGAAACTGTAAAACTTAATATTAATTTAATTTTTACCTATGGATGTTTCAGACGTCTTTCCTCCCCGGCCCCATCCCATATACGAGGTGATCTATCCATCAACCTGGGATACAAGATGGCAGATCAATAAACTTTTGGGCGTGATTAATGATTTAATTTTGATTGTGGATTGTGAACAGCAAAAAATCAACGTTTTACCCACTCAAGTCCTGTCTGAGTTGAATTCTCAATTCAACTGGATTGAGTTTATTTTGGAGCAGCTACAAAAACAGGATCAGTCTTCTGAATCTAGCTCAATTATTCAAGAGGTTTTAGCCAGTCAAACCTCCCGTCAAATTATTTATCAATATAATTATAATCAAAAAGACCATTATTTGTTAACAGAAATTTATCCCTTATCAACAACGGCAGTAATGGCTGTGAGCAAGGATATTAGCCAATGTCAGAGGGGGCAAAATGTTCTGCACAATCCATCTCAAAAACCGGAGTTACCAGCCCCAAACCAAGAATTACAAACGGCCAATGAATGTTTAAAAAAGCAAATTGAAGAACGACAACAGATTGAAATTCAACTTAAAACTAGAAAAAAAGAGTTAGAAACATTAATGGATAATGCCGGGGATTGCATTGTCAGACTGGATGAAAAATTGCGCTATGTTTACGCCAATCGTCAATTCTCTTTGATCGTAGGAATACCCCGACAACAGTTAATCGGAAAAACCCATGAAGAATTAGGTTTTCCTAGCTCAATTTGCCAACAGTGGGATTGGAACTCTAAACAATTATTATCTACCAGAAAGCCCCAACAATTTGAATTTCAATTGGAAACAGCCGAGGGATGGCGCTCATTTCAAACTTTAATGGTTCCTGAAATTCAAGATCAGGGGGAAATCAAAACTTTATTAGCAACTACACGAGATATTACCAAACAGAAACAGGCTTTATCTGAACTTCAACAACACAATCAATTTTTACAATTATTAACAGAAATTACCTTAAAAGTTAGGCAATCTTTACAACTCGATTTAATCTTAAAAACAACAGTTGATGAAGTGCAAAAAGTTTTAAATGTTGATCGAGTAATCATGCTAAAATTGTCTCCTAAAATGGGGGGGAATGTCGTTCAAGAAGCAGTTTTACCCCAATGGTCATCTCTATTATCCCAGAAAATTTATATCCCGGAATGGAACCAGCATCTCTCTAATTTTTCCATACCAGATCAGGTGATCAGTTTTGGCGATATAGATCAGATTAATTTAGATCATAGCTATTTACAATTAATGGAATATTTCCAAGTTAAAGCTAGTTTAATTGTTCCCATTTGGTTAGGAAAAGAAGACATTTATCCAACCATAGAGGCAAAAGAAAATCCAGAAATACCTAATAATTATAGCACCCAACAACCGAAATTTTGGGGATTTATTATGGTGCATCAATGTGCAAAAACTCGACAATGGACAACCCAGGAAATTAACTTCTTAAAACAGTTGGCTGATCAAGTTGGAATTGCCTTAAAACAAGCACAATTAATTACAGAATTAAAACAAGCTCATAAATATTTATCCTGTCATTTTGATAATTCCCCCTTAGCAGTAATTGAATGGGATCAACAACTGAAAATTAAACGCTGGTCGCCCCAAGCTGAAAGGATATTTGGCTGGAAATCTGCCGAAATATTAGGTCAACAATGGTCAGACTTTCAAGGAATTTTTGCCACGGATATATTAAAAGTTACTAAACAAATTATTCAGCTAATTGACGGAACAGAAACTCACCAAATTATTGAAGCTCAAAATCGAACTAAAGATGGTAAAATTATTGATTGTGAGTGGTATAACTCCGTTGTTAGGGATGAAGATGGTAGTTTAGTTTCCTTATTATCCCTAGCTCAAAATGTTAGCGATCGCAAACAAGCAGAACAAGCATTAGTAACAAGTGAAGAACGATTTAGAACTATTTTTGAACAAGCGGCTGTCGGATTTGCTGTAGTTAATCTATCGGGAGAACTACTGCGAGTAAATCAACGCTATTGTGATATTACAGGATATTCCGAGAAAGAATTAATCGGTCGAACTTTTCATGATTTTATTGATTGTCAAGATTTAAGAGGACAGGATTGGTTAGAACAAATCCAAGAGCAAAATTTACTCGAAACATTTTCTATAGAAAAACAGTATATTCGCCGCGACGGTCAACTAAATTGGGTACAAATTTTTATTTCTACTCTGAATCAATTATGGCAAGAAAACCACTATATTTTATTAGCTTTAGAAGATATTGAGAAACGAAAACAAACCGAAGAAGCCCTGAGAAAAAGTGAAGAAAGATGGCAACTAGCTTTAAGGGGAAATAACGATGGAATTTGGGATTGGAATATTCAAACCCAGGAAGTATTTTTCTCGCCACGATGGAAAGAAATGTTAGGTTATCAGGAACAGGAAATATGTGACCATTTAACCCAATGGAAACAACGAGTACATCATGATGATTTACCTGGGGTAATCAGGGCAATTCGAGAACATTTAGATCAAAAAAAACCTTTTTATATTAGTGAGCATCGGGTTCAATGTAAAAATGGCAGTTATAAATGGATTTTAGATCGAGGTCAAGCTTTATGGGATCATAGCGAAAATTTAGTCCGAATGGTGGGATCATATACCGATATTAGCGATCGCAAACGCGCGGAACAAGAATTACACCGAGTTAATCGAGCCTTAAAAACAATTAGTGAGTGTAATCAAGCCTTAGTTAGAGCCACCACAGAAATAGAATTACTCAATGATATTTGTCAGATTTTAATTGATGTTGGCGACTATCATTTTGCTTGGGTGGGTTATCCTGAACAGACTCCAGAAAAACGGATTATTCCTGTGGCTAAAGCCGGATTTGAAGCGGGTTATTTAGATAATTTAGTCATTACTTGGGATGATAGCGAATCGGGGCGGGGGCCGTCTGGAACTGCGGTAAGAACAGGGGAAACCTGTGTGTTTCAAAACTTTGATCATAATTCCGATTATGCTCCCTGGAAAAAACAAGCTCAAAAACGTGGTTATACATCCTCTATTTCCTTCCCTTTAATCATCGCTCCAGAAAATCAACAGCAACATTTAACCGCAGAATTTACGGAAGTTATTTCAGAATCAACTCCAATTCCCTTTGGTGTGCTGAATTTATATTCAACTCGATCCAACGCCTTTGATCAAGCTGAAGTGAAATTACTCAAAGAATTAGTCAATGATATTCTCTATGGAATTAAGGCTCTTAGAATGCGAGCTTCCCATGTAGAAGCCGAGAAAAAATTCCGCCAATTAGCTGATAATATTGATGATGTTTTTTGGATTACTAATGCCCCAGGAAATCAGTTTATCTATGTCAGTACAGCATATCAAAAAATTTGGAATCGAAACTCTAGCGCCTTATATGAAAATTTCCAAACCTTTATTGATACCATTCACCCACAGGATCAAAATCTGGTTTTACTCGCCTTACAAAGCCCCGATGGTAAAGGATTTGATTTAGAATATCGCATCTTGCTCCCCGATGGATCTTGGCGGTGGATTTGGGATCGAGGGTTTCCGATTCTGAACGAAACCGGACAATTAGATCGTCGCGGGGGAATTGCTAAAGATATTACCCATCGTAAACAAACGGAGCAATTATTGCAGCAAAATAATCAAGAATTAGAACTGCGAGTAATTCAACGGACAGCTGAATTAGAAACCGCTAATGAGCAATTACAATTTCAATTAATGCAGCGACATCGCACGGAATTTAAACTAAGAAAAAGCGAAGAACAATATCGAACTTTAGTTGAAAATTTCCCCGATGGAGCGGTATTTTTATTTGATCTTGATTTTCGTTATACCATTGCCGATGGCATGGGATTAGTTGCTAAGGGATTATCTCGAAATATGTTAGAAGGAAAAACGATTTGGCAAGTTTTACCTGCACCATTATTGGAGATTGTTGAACCTTTATATCGCTCTGCTTTAGCCGGAGAAATAACAATTTCTGAAGTCGAATATGATGGGCGAATTTATTATCATCAAGCCTTACCAGTTCGCAACCAACAGGAAGAAGTTTTAGCGGGAATGGTGGTCATGCAAGATATTACCGAACAGAAACAAAATCAAGCCAATTTGCGTGAAACTGAAAGACGGTGGCGAAGTTTATTAGAAAACGTTCGGTTATTAGTTGTGGGATTAGATCGTCAGGGTAAAGTTGAATATGTCAATCCCTTTTTATTGGAAGTTACGCGATATACCAAAACGGAAGTTTTAGGTAAAAATTGGTTAGATAATTTTCAACCCCATTTGGCTCAAAAAATTAATTCCCCAACTTTTTCGGAAATATTAGACCATGATTTCAAACCTTATAATCAACAGTTGATTATTACAAAATCGGGGGAAGAAAGAATTATTGCTTGGAATAATACTCTATTAAAAAATTTACAAGGAGAGGCGATCGGAATGATGAGTATTGGGGAAGATATTACCGAAAGAGATGCCATTGAACGGATGAAAGATGAATTTATTTCCGTTGTTAGCCACGAATTAAGAACCCCCTTAACCTCAATTCATGGCGGGTTAAATTTATTATCCACCGGGTTACTTAACCCCGCCTCAGAACGAGGAATACACGTTATGAAAATTGCGGCGGAAAGTGCAGAACGTTTAGTCCGATTGGTCAACGATATTTTAGAATTAGAACGTTTGGAATCAGGAAAAATTTGCCTGAGCAAACAAGTTATTAATTCGGCTGATTTACTATTGCGAGCAACCGAACAAATTCAAGTCATGGCTAATCGAACCGGAATTAATTTAGAAGTTTGTAGTCAAAGTCTGAACTTTTATGCCGATTCTGATCGGGTATTACAAGTGCTGACTAATTTATTAAGTAACGCGATCAAATTTTCCGAGTCCGGGAATACAATTTGGTTAAGTGTAGAGGAAATTGCTGAAAATATTGTCGAAAATCGAGCAATTTTATTTAAAGTTCGAGATCAAGGTCGGGGAATTCCTCGTGATAAAATTGAACAAATTTTCGAGAGATTTCATCAAGTCGATGCCTCCGACTCTCGCAAAAAAGGCGGAACTGGGTTAGGATTAGCAATTTGTCGCTCTATTGTGGAACAACACGGTGGGCGCATCTGGTTAGAGAGTAAATTAGACGAGGGAAGTTGTTTTTACTTCACCCTCCCGATAGACATACCAGCAGAGGTTTTACCATGACCACAAAACGAATTTTAATCATTGATGATGATGATAGCGTCCGGGAAATTATCCAAATCTGCCTAGAAGTAGCGGCGGGTTGGGAAGTGATTACCGCTTGCTGTGGTAGCGAAGGAATAGTGCTCGCCACCGCCGAAAAACCCGATGCAATTTTGTTAGATGTGATGATGCCCGATATGGATGGGCCAACTACTTTTAAGCATTTACAAGCAAATCCGCTAACCCAGAATATTCCCACGATTTTGTTAACTGCTAAAGCTAAAATTAGTGAAAAACAGCAATTTATTCAGCTAGGAGTAACGGGGGTAATTACTAAACCCTTTGAAGCGATGGATTTAGTCGCTCAAATTCGCAATCTCCTAAAATGGACGGAGTGAACTTTAACAAATCAACACAAAATTAACCTGAAAGTTTCAATTCCTCACAAAATCTTCACATTTATTGTGTACAGTCTGATTATAGACTATAGCCATTTTTGAGGTTGAACTTTATGCTATGTATTTAAAATCTAAAAGTCTAAACCAGCTTAACAATACCCCGGCTCCAATTGATCCTTCCCCCAAACCTTTCAAAAGTAAGTACCCCGTTGTCATGTATTCGACCTGTTCATCGTTAAATCAAACTTTTTGTAATGTTAGTAATTTAGGACAGGAAAATGTGGTTAACTCGATTGCTCAAGGACGGGAAGATCAGAATCACAGCGATGAGTCCTATGTGGAATTAGCCGTTGATGTTCTACAAGCTCAACACCGTGAATATATCCAAGCCTTGAAAGATTTTTTAACGGTTTTACCGAATCCTCGTTTGATTGAATTAGTTTTAACAAAGGCGATTTATCAACTTGCAGAAATTGATCGCGAAGCTTGTCGTTGGATTTTGCGTAATTCTGCTTATTTGATGCCGGAGTTAGATGTTAGAGATTATGCGGTACAATGGGTTTGTTGTAAACTCCAATCTCAGGGGTTTATTTTCAATCAAGATTTTTGGTTTGCAGAACCTTTAAAACTTGAACTCACGAAAAATGCTGAACTAGAATTATGCCAGAATCTCTCCATCGGCGATCGCTTAATTCTGGAGGAGATTTTTAATATTTATTATTCCTGATTCCCTCGATCATCTTTCTTCGTTATTTCAATCCAGTTCTAACCTGGGATTTTTTTAATTGGTGGAAGAAACCTCAAATTTTAAGTTTAATTCCATTCATGGGATTGCTCCTAAGAATTATTTCAAGGTTGCTAATTCGCTTTGATTTTATGCTAATAAAAATTCCATGATATTTCTAAATACTCTGTTTTTCAACCGATGTTCCCCTTCTCCACCGAAAGTTCAATGACAGACTGAGCAAAATTTGTTAAAATTCTCCTGTTCATGGAATCAATTCCAAAACACAAAAGTCGATGAAATTTTAATCAGGAGAAAAAATGGCCGATAACAGACTTCGTAACTTTTTAATTGGCGCCGGAATTGCCACTGCGGGCGCTATTGGAACTAAAGTCGCCGTTGATTATTTCAAAAATCGAGGCAAAGAGGAGGTTGTAGATGAAAGTCAAGGAGATGCGATCGCCGCTTCTCCAGAACAAGTCAGTTATGCTGTAGTTCAACCCAGTGAAGTCCAGACCTTTTTAGATACCAGTTTTGGCGAACCCGGTCGTTATGTTCCCCTTCGAGAACCCAAAGTCTTTGATTATCAAGGTCAACAATATATGGTGATTTGGGCCGAAGATAATAAAAACAACAAAAATCAAATGATGGCCTTCCAATATACTGACTCCGGCCGGAAAATGATTGCTAGTGTCGGATATACTTCTGCCAAAACCGATTATAACCTTCCCGGCTTGGGTAGTACACCCTTTGCGGTAGAAGTCAATGGTCAAAAATTAACCTCCGGTCAAGGAGAAACAGGCGGCAGTAACGATGTCGATTTTGTTCTAGCTTAATTATTCCTTTGTAGAGACGTGCCACGGCGCGTCTCTCTCTTTAATTTCCCTAATTTTAACCCCAAGCGGAGGTTATTTTACAATGGATAAATTAGCCCAATATCGCCAAATTATTCAGGAATTATTATCAGAATATGCAGCCGGGAATCCCTTGGGTGGGGAAATTGAATCGCAGACCGTTTTTGATCAGCAAACAGACCGATATTTGTTAGTTGATTTNNGGTTGGAATGGGCAACGGAGAATTTATACTTGTTTGATTCATTTAGAAATTCGAGGGGGAAAAATCTGGATTCAGCGCAATCAAACTGACTGTTCCTTAACAGATGAATTGTTGGTTAGGGGTGTATTAAAAGAGGATATTGT
>DMPJ01000341.1 GCA_003456035.1 Planktothrix sp. UBA8402 | reverse complement strand
CCCCGCGCCCCCTACCCCCCGTGTACGGTGGTTTTGAGGGGGGTTAAGGGGGAATTTAATTTTGGGGTTCCCACCTTTCAAACCTAAGACGGGCTAGAAATCGGTTAAACTCTATTCAGATATCTGATCATCACAAAAAGGGGTTTGGGCATCGCATGGACAAACCAGTCAGTGGTTCCGCTATGCTGGGACAGGGAGTGTTGCGGGGGCTGAATCTCCGTCAGGAAGAAGTAGAAAGAACCTNNAGAACCCTACTGATGTTTTTGGTCTATACCTTGGCATCAGTGGGGTTAATTTGGTTAGAACTAAGTACGGTTGGTCTATTCCTCGATGAATACGGCGCTGATAAATTGCCTTGGATATATATTGCCAGCGCCGGGATGGGTTCAGGCTTAGGCTTTGTTTATTCGTCGCTGCAAAAAGTGTTTCCCCTGCGTCGGGTGATTGTGATTATCTTTGTGATCATGGCCATACCCCTATTTTTATTTCGTTGGGGAATAGGAATATCCGAGATCAAAATATTAGGGTTAACTGTTCAATTTATTACCCTATTTTTAATGTGGTTATGGGTGGAAGCATCTTATGTTCTCAACGACTTAAATAATGCTATCACTGCCAACCAACTGTTTAATATTAGAGAAATTAAACGCACCTATCCAATTATTAGTAGCGGATTTCTAGTCGCCGGGGTAATTAGTGGTTTTTCCCTTCCCCTACTATTAAAAGTTGTTGGACTTAATAACGTGACGCTGATTTCCGGCTTTATGGTACTCCTGGCCGCCGGAATGTTATTTTATCTGTCTCAACGCTATGGTCAATCTTTCCCCGATTCTACACGTTGGACACCTGAAGACGAAGAACAAGAATTTAGCACCCGCAACCTCAAAGGCCCGGTGTTGGGTTATGTGATTCCTTTAGTATCATTTTTTGTTCTGGCAGAAGCTTTATATGTATTAGTTGATTTTCAATTTTTTAGTCAATTGGAATTTCAAAATGATGCCACTGGAGCCAGTGGAATTGTTAGCTTCCTCGGAATTTTTGAAGGGATTTTGAGTGTGGCTCAAGTGTTAACTCAGTGGTTCGGTTCTAGCCGATTAGTTGAACGCACCGGAGTATTTGTCACCGCCATTGTTTTACCCGTCGGGGTGATTATTTTAGGAACTGTTTCCTTAATAGGAGGAATCACCGGAATCTTTTCTGTGTTTGTGGGATTTGTGATCCTACGATTCCTGGATGAATTATTCCATTATACCTTAATTGAAACTACCGGAGCCGTCCTATTCCAACCTTTGCCCGATCATGTTCGCGGCGATATTCAAGCCATGGTAAACGGCGTATTTGAACCTATGTCAACGGGGGTGACCGGGGTACTAATTTTAATTACCCTCTGGCTGTCCCGTTTGATTTTTCCCGAATCTACCCAAACCCAGTTACAAAGTCAACAGGGATTAGTCTTTGTGGGTTTGATCATCCTCATGGCCTTCGTCTGGTTATTTGTGGTTTGGCTGATTCGAGCCCAATATGTCAGTTTACTGGTTCGCAGCGCTGAACGGGGACGGCTGAGTGTTTCCGACATTGATATGCCCCAACTCAAGCGCAATGTGGTGGAAACCCTCAAAAAACCCGGCGAAGAAGCCGATAAACGCTCCTGTATTGAACTCCTGAGTCAACTGGATGCTAAAAATGTCGGTGAAACTCTGGTTCCCCTCCTCGATGGTCTCTCCCCTGGGTTACAGCGTCAGAGCTTGGAAATTATGCTTAACCACCCAAATCCGGCTTATTTGGAGGAAATCCGAGCTTTTACTCAAGGGACTTTAGCCCCAGAAGTTTTAGCCCTGGCTTTGCGATACCTGTGGTTAACCGAAACCAGTCCCGATATGGAACAGTTACGTCCCTATCTCCAACCCCAGGTTGATCCTGTGGTTCGCGGAACTGCCGGGGCCTTAATTTTGCGTCGAGGCGATCGCGAACAAAAGGCCGCCGCCACTAATACTATCCGGCGGATGATTACCAATGGCCAAGAACGGGAACGGGTGATGGGAGTCCGCGCCCTGGGAGAAGCTGACTATTTACAATTACTCCGACTCTATCTTAACGATTTATTACAGGATGAATCTTTGCGCGTCCGTTGTGCATTATTAGATGTGATCGCCTCTACCCATTTGGAAGAATACTATCCGTCTTTAATGAAAGCTCTAGCCTATCGTTCGACAAGGGATACAGCTTTGCAGGCTTTAGTGAGATTAGGAAATGAGGCAATTCCTTTGTTAATCCAGCAAGCCAGTGATATACATAAACCGGATTTAGTTCGTTTACAGGCTTGGACGGCTCTCGGTGAAATTGGTACTACCGAAGCCCTGGATACCCTGATCGGTGAATTGATGATTTCCTGGGGAACTACCCGGCGCAATATTCTCAGAATTTTGCTAAAAATTCCTCAAGATGCTGGAATTGAAGGAGTATTAGATCGGGTCGGACGCACCGGGGTAGAAATTTTAATTGAGCAGGAATTAATGTTCATCGGTCAAATTTATGCCGCTTTGCTAGATTTGTCCCTGGAAACACCCGTCCTGTCGGACTCAGAAGATGAAGATTCAGATACCTTTGATCCTTTCGATCCGGTTGTCCCTGATATTCATTCTCCCCAACAATTATTAAAACGAGCCCTGGAAGGATTAGAAATTGATGCGGTTGATCGTTGCTTTTTATTAATGAAGTTTTTGTATCCCCATGGCTCCATTCAAGCGGCATCCTTTAATGTTCAGTCTAATTCTTCAGATAATGTGGCCCGGGGTTTAGAAATTATTGATAATATTGTTGATATTGCCCATAAACGGGCATTAATTAGCATTCTTGATCAACACTCTAAATTAGAGAAATTGCAGAATTTATCCGATTTAGTTAGCTATCAACCCCTGAAACCTAGCGATCGCCTACGCCGTTTATTAGAGTTACGTCATTTTCTCTCGGACTGGGCCTTAGCCTGTTGTTTCCATTTAGCTAGAAGTTCCCGATGGAGTTTAACCGCCGAACAAGCCCTGATGTGCTTACGTCATCCCACCGGGTTCGTCCGAGAAGCTGTCTTAGCATATCTAAAGATTGCATCTGAACGGGCTTTGATAGAATTATTGCCAATGCTACAAAATGATCCCGATCGTTTAGTCGCAAACCAAGTTGAGGAGTTAATGGTGCAGCTTGGAGTTAAGTAGTGATAAGAATTATAGAGTGCGGAGTACAGACTAGAGAAGTTAAGATTTCTCCCCTGTTCCGGTGTTCCCCGTTCCCTGTTCCCTCCTAGAAATGAATTTTTTAGTAAACCTATGTTAACTAGCGTTGAACGCCTTTTATTTGTCAGGGGTGTCCCGATTTTTAAAGAATTGCGAGACGATTTTTTAGTCCGTCTAGCATCAGTTATGGATGAATTATCCTTTCCTAATGAACATAGTATTTTTACTGAAGGTCAAGAAGGACGGGCGCTTTATATTGTGGTTTCTGGACGGGTACGGGTTCATATTGGCGATCGCAATTTAGCCGAGTTAGGAAAGGGGACTTGTTTCGGCGAAATGTCTTTATTTGATGCCGAACCTCGCTCCGCCACCGTCAGCACCCTGGAAACCTGCGAATGTTTGATATTAACCCAAATGCAACTCTATGATGCTATTGATGAAACCCCCGGAATTGCGATTAATATTATTCGTTTATTATCTCGAAGAATTCGAGAACTGAATCAAAAATTAAACCCTCCTACCCCTCCCCCCGTCGATGGCAATAAAGTTATTGAACTGCGACCGTCGGCGGGATAGTCTGTTAGGAGGAATTTTTAGGAGGATAAACGTTCAATAACTTATATGTCTAATCTCAAAAAAAACTGGTTTCAGTTAACACTCCGTATTCAAAGTTCCGTAATTCCAGCCATCATGCCCCGTGTGATTTTATGTACAACATTGGGCATTATTATTTCTCTATTAGATCATCAGAATCTACCCTTACCTACTGAAGTATTTAGTTATTTTATTTTTCCTGATTTAGTTCTAGGTTTATTGTTAGTTTTTAGAACAAATACAGCCTATGATAGATTTTGGGAAGGTCGAAAACTGTGGGGAACTTTAGTTAATACCGTTAGAAATTTTTCTCGTCAAATCTGGTTAATGGTTCCCGAAAAAGAAGTTAATGATACCAATAATAAAATCGCCACATTAAAACTATTAGTGGCTTTTGCCATAGCCACTAAAATTCATTTAAGGGGAGAGAAAGTTAATCAAGAAATTGAAGATTTAACTACCTCAGAACAGTATACAAAACTGCAAACAATGAATCATCCGCCTCTGGAAATTGCCTTTTGGATTGGAGATTATTTACAGGATAAAAATAAACATCATCACCTTCATATCTACCAATTAACCGCTTTATATAAACTCTTAGATACAATGGTAGATGTTTTAGGAGGTTGTGAACGAATTTCCAAAACCCCTCTCCCTTTAATGGGAATACCAATAGCGACTAAGGTAGCACTAAAGAAGATTGCACCATGACTCAATATGGATAGAATCAGCCGTTTATCTCGATCCATGAGGATAACTCCTTTAAGGTTAATTGATTTATTATAACCTAGTATCTTTTCCTGTGTGCGATCGCTGGCTGGTTTATTTTTGAGATTTGCCGTTGCCATTAACATAGCCAATATTCAGACCCCACAGATTCTCAATATTGACCACTGCTCCATACTTGATGAATACATCAAAAAAAGTTGGGAAATTTTTACCCCAATAAATCATCGCGCAAGACATCGGAGCGCCTTTGCCTTCATCCCTTCCATCTACCAAAAATCTCAATCGCGTATCATAAAGAAAACAAACACCTGTTGCTTTACCATATATATATTTTTTCCAGTGACTTGTATTTGTCGCAACTGGAACCAGGGCTATTACTTCTGATTGGAATACCCTATTTGCTTCCTCACACTTGCGAATCCAATCTATAATTTTAGTTCCACGTTCAGCATCATTACCATAGGGAGGATTAACATATATCTTTCCAAAAGTCCAAAATTCCGTAAGTCCGTCATGGTCAGGAAGCATATATTCAACTTGGGCTTTAACTAAAGAAAACGGACTAGAACAAGGGTCTAGGTCAATAATTCCGCCAAACATTTCTTTTACCGCATCAACATATTTTGGGGGAGTACCCCAATCTTTTTTGGTACTAATAACTTGTCGTCCTGCGGTCATAATGAATATATTCCATGGCAGTTTTTATCGCGCAATTCATAAATTTGGGCGTGGAGTTTCAGCAAATTCCATAACTGCTAACATTCCCGTTAAACCTCGAATTCAATTACAGTTACAATAGCTACCGTAATTTCTAACATTGTAGTTTCAGTCACACTTCCTAATTTATGAATGAACCTTTGTAAATCCATACCTCAGCAGTTGCAAAGCATCAATTGCAGAAATCTTAGTCAAGCCATTTAAAGTATCCGGTTCAATTTTGACGTGCCAGAAGTTTTTTGAAAAATAGGGTTTCCAATCTGTAATTGGAGCAATAAGTTTGATAGGAAGTTTGCCCACAGCATCGGAACTAATGACAACAGCAGGACGCACTTTCTTAATTTCTGCACCCACAGTAGGGTCAAAATTAACCAGCCAAATTTCTCCACGTTTTGGCATTTCAGGGCTAGTAGTCAATGATATCACCTGCCATTAACTCCTGCCATTCTGAATTTTGTTGATAGTGATCAAGTATTGTCTCAGCTTGACTTTCGAGAATGCGGCTACGTTCAGCCATCGGTAACTTTAGAAAAGCAAGACGCTGTTCTAAGGACAGAGATTGCTTTTCGGTGAGAGAATCATTAGGAGTAACCTCTGGAACCAAAATAATCACCTCAACTGTTTGCCCTACCGAAAGGTTTGGAGATTGAATTTCAATTCTGTTTCCTGGCAAAACTTTTGCTGTTGCATATAAAGTTGATTTCACCATTTTAATTGACCCCATAAGTATTTTTTTTAATATTTCTTACTTCAGGTTTTATCTCAGTTATTTCTGTTGTTGCAGGTGGCGAAAATACCAACTTTACAACCATAACCTTTGCAATTCGCTACAAGCAGAACGTAGAGAAGGCAAAGCAATAGCATCAACTCCTTGAGGACAGATTTCTCTAGCCAATATTCTAGCTGATCTTTTCGCTAATTTAATCTTATCTTCTTTACTCATTGTTTTATCTTTATAATCAGTTATCTCATCACATTCCTGACCTGATGGATAGCTATTAATATAACGAAACCACGTTTCAATATTTCGGGCTGGTACAAAAATAGCAACTTTATCGTCAGGCAGTCGCGTATCTTGGTTTAACTTACCTGCTGTTTCGTCTAATGCTTTATGTAAAGAACGCATTTTATAAAATAGGGTCTCCTCATCGTCATCAGTCATCACCACTACAGCAATATTTCTGTACTTACGTTGTCTATAACTTCTAATAAGATCTGGATAATGCCTGACAACCGAAGCATTGTTATTCTTAATTGCTTGCCCTTTAAAATTGCCAGAGTCTTTAATTTTTCGCTTATCCCAGCCCCGACAGATCAAATATTCTCTGATAAATCGCTCGTGAGCAATATCTTCACAGAGAATAGTTA
>DMPJ01000504.1:2013-5527 GCA_003456035.1 Planktothrix sp. UBA8402 | reverse complement strand
CACCCTGATGGATTCCCCCTTTAAGAAGGGGGATTTTTTATGAGCATTTGTCAAGGAAAACGATTATAAATTGTTCCCTTAAACTTGAGGAGAATGCTAAATCTTCCATTCTTTCTAAGGTTGAGGAGACTAAATCGTCTATGGCTTCGAGTTCCGCTTGAGATATCAGAGACGAGCCTAATTGCAGATCCTTCAGTAGTTCTTTTAAGAGTTGGTTTTTCTGTTTCCGTCCCATCTCCTTCAAGTTGATATTGGGTGTTTCGGTTTCAATTTCCGTAGTTTTTTCCGTAACCTCAACCGCTTCAACATCTATGGTTGTTTCTGTGGGTTTAGGATCGGGAATTAATTCGACTTCTTCCCAGTGGAAATCCTTAATTATTGATCCATCAAATTGAACGGAGAATTGACGGCGTTTCTCGTCACGGAAAATAACCTTTCCCTCACTGCCATTAAAAGGTTGTAATTGGGTAGTGTAAGGCTTTACGGTCACTCGCTGGTTTAGTTCTATGTTTTCCTGAACAGAATTAGAATTAATTTTCTGTACGGGACAAAGGCTTAAAGATTTAGTGGGTTTTTCCCCTAAAGATACTCCGGTAATTGACTGAATTTTGCAGACGATTCCATCTGAAGATTTGGGCACAACACGGCCATAATCCCATCCTTTGACCTCATATTGCAGTTCAACTAAATCACCCTTCTTGATGTATCCCTCTGGCCTGGAATTTTTGGATTGCTTTAATTCCTTAACCGTTTCAGTTGTTACCTTCTCCCCTGCATCTAATAGAGCGATCGCTTGTTCCAAAATTACATCAGGGCAAGATTTCTGAGCTAATTGGTAGGCAACTGTAGGGGTAAATCTTGTGATTCCTGGTGTATCCTGAAACTTTTTGGCTAACTGCATTTGACGGCTGGCTGTGTCTTCGCTCCAGGAAAAACAGGCTTTTAACCAGTCTAAAAATTCTCCATGCTTACAGAGTTTCTTGGCTTTTAGTAGATTTTGCCCAATCCGAATTTTTAACTGAATATCATTAGAGACGGATTGCACTGTGTCTAATTCTAATTCCTTTAATTGCTCTGATTTTTTTGGGGTAAGGGATTTGTAAAAATCCTCCTTGTCTANNGGCTGGTTAAGGATGTGGCTTTCATTGAGCCTTTGGATAATTCGGCAACGGCTACGTTATTAAGCATGATTTCTCCTTTGAAATAGTTAATACCATTTGCTGAAATACGGGGTGAACGGCCTGGAAATATTGGGGGTAAAGTTGTTGGAAATTCTCAATGTAATCATTTAAAATTCCATCAAATTTAGATGGGGTAAGTTCTCCATTCAGATTGCTACCTACCAAAACCCCAGAGGTAATAAGAATTAAGGATTTCGTAAAGTCAACTTCTTTGGATGTGTGGTCAGGGATTCCATTTAGCCTGAGAATTAAGGCGGCTAAATAGGCAATATCATCGGGTTGAGTTGTTAATTTCATAAATCGAATTCCGCACTGTGCGGATTTTCAGAATGGCAATAATCCCAGAATCCTTGCTTACGCCCGATCGGAATTGGAGTTATAGGGGTGATGTCTGTCAAACGCCATGCCCAATAGATAGGATGCCAGTTACCCACAGCCTTCTCGATAATGTTCGGCGGGTGTTTGGCGGGAATGCAATCAGTTAATTCTGATTTGCATAGGATGACACCCAGAGGGTAATCGTCAAGATTCTGACTAATTTTTGCGCGGGTGATTAGAGGGTTGTTTTTCAGGCGATCAAGCGTTGCCATTTGCTCAACTTTCATCGGACGTTTGGCGGCGTGAATTAATAAGGTGCCGCGATAGTTGGTCGGCCAAGAACGGGTTTCATAATGTTTGATTCCGGTGGCGATCAGGGTGGCGTAGGGTTGCCAGAGGGTGATCACTTTATATTCCCCTGGGGCGAGTTTGGTTTCTTCTGTGGTCATCGAGGAGGTCATTTTTTCCTTGTAATGATGGTGGTTTTGGACTGTGGCACTCGTTCACCCGTACGTCGGAGAACGACCTGCATATATTTGAGGGCGATCGCTTCCCCGTGAACTTCCATGATGTGCAAGGCTGCTATTTTCTGAGTGGGTAGGAGTTTGGGGAATAGATGTTCAATTTCTGCTAGAGTCATATTTTTTTGTTAGTCCTGAACGGCGGTTTCGTTCTAATTCCCAGTCAATTAAGCGTCGGCCGTCACCCGGCTTGGGAGCCATGTCTTGGGTTTCGGTTGTTGCTTGCTCGGAGACTCGGCCACTCCCTCGGTGAACAAATGCGTAAAGCGCGAGGGATAGAAATAATGTCAAGCCGCAGGCTCCAACGGCAATGGGAATAAAGTATTGATTCATGGGTAAGCACAGAACGAGGGGTTGAACCCTTGCGGGGTAAAGGCGGGCTAGTGCAGATGCACCTCAATTGGTCTAATAGCGGTAAGAATTTTTAGGAAACTGGGGGAAATTCACCCCCAGCTTTTATCTACTTATTCATCGGGAGAACAAAATCGAATTTTTTTACATAGGCCATTTCCTCAATTCGTCACAGTACGGGGAGTGTGGTAGCAGATTTGTCCTTAAAACCGCTTAAACCAAGGGTTTTGGGCGGTGTTGACGTTGGACGTAAANNCAACCGCCCAATGACTTTTAGGCGGTGCTTGAGACTCTAAAATCAACTCATAGCTAAATCCGTGCTAGGAACCCCCCTTTCTTGGTCAGTTTGGGGTAGCTATGTCGTTTATCTGGATTCATTATATAGTCAAGTCCTTGACAAGTCAAGAACTTGACTATATATTAAAAGAGTCCCTTACTGTTATGCCTGTGAGGAACATTCTCAAATCTATTTGCATTGAAAGATTAAACATTCCAAATGCTAACCAGCTTAAAATTCGTACAGGCTTAGGGCAAGGAACCTGTTTAAGGATATGGAATGAACCCGATTACCTACCTGATCGAACGGTGATGGAAAAAATCTGCCATGAATTAGGGCTTCAGCCCGGTGAATTTATAACTTATGTATATGAGGAGAAGGAGGTGAAGTGAAATTAAAGGCAGCGTGAGAGAATAGATTTAGCGTTTTTCTATTTCTCTCACTATGTTGCTACCGTTTTTAATTTTAGCAGTTCGGTTGCTGTTTTTTACCCTTTCACTTGGCGCTGCTGCGATATTGGGGTCTGTGGTTATTTTTGTTCCAATCATCAAATATATTTGGATTCCATTAATAGTCATCTTCATTCCCCCAGTTGTTACAGTGCAGTTGCACAAAAACCTCCTTAACTGGTTGGATTCTCTGAAACTCCCTAACTGGTTTCCTGGTAAAAAATACCTTGATTGGCGACGGGCAGTTCGGAAAGTTCAAGCTAAGAAATACTGGCTCACATGGGTTAAACATCCCGCTAGTTTTCAAGAAGGTTTTGACGCTTTTTCGGCTTTAGTAATTGGAGGTTTATTTGCTAGTGTTTCGGCTGCAATGATGGTTACGAGTTCAGGGTTGGAGATTAGTGATACTGACCTTGT
>DMPJ01000504.1:0-1993 GCA_003456035.1 Planktothrix sp. UBA8402 | reverse complement strand
CTTTCAATCATTGGAAATTAAACCAAGGTAAATGGAAAAAGCTATCCGGCAAAATTCGACAAGCAAAAGAGGAAGCATTAAACAAGGAAATTAGAGCCTTAAAACAGCGTGTATTTACTGAAGGAGGGTATTTAACAAAACCGGAATTTTCCATCGGGGAAAAGCACAATTCACTCAAGGCAACGGCTAAAGCCTGTGAACCGTATTTCACGACTGAGGACTTCTATGATTTTGCTGTATTCCAATGGAAACNNCCCCTCAGAAGTTAAAATACCCCCCGAATGGAAAGGATTAAGAGAATTAGCTGATGTGGTTTGGTTTAACCACTGTTGGGGTGAAGATTCCCCTATTAAAAAAGCCACTAATCAAGTCCAAAAACAGTATCCACAGTATCAAGCCAATATCGTTCAGTCTAATCTTTACAAGGGATTTATAGCATTAGTTAAACAGCGTAAAATCCAACCCCCCGATAGTTGGAATAAGCAAACACCCAAAAAGGCAAAGTTTAACTGGTCTGAAGCGGAGGTTAGGTACGAGTGGATGCTACTAAAAATTAACTGAGGTAAAAATGTTACAAGCTGAACCACTCACGGAACTACCAAGTGAAACACTTACTTTCAAGGAAATTGCTCAAGAGTTTCTTGATGAAACTTACCATCAATTAGAGGAGGAGAATATTAATCCAGCGATTAAAACCCAAGTAGAGGATATTTGGGAGATGTTGGATGCGATCGTTGAATACTTGTAATTTTGAAATAGGAAATCAAATGAAAGAACTCACAGCAGATCGTCTTGTAGCATTAACCCTAGATTGCAGAAAAGATTTTAAACAGATTATTAGTCTCTTATCTGCTTTGCACCGGAAAATAGGGCAATTAGAAGGAAAAACAAATGTTCTTTGTGATGACGTAAGAGAACAGCAAAGTTATTCCCGAGGCTTTGATTTATTGCAACTTTCCCAGGCAGAAGGAATTCTCTCTGAAATTTATTGCCAATTACAACGACTGGGGATTNNATTTATTGCCAATTACAACAACTGGGAATAGCAAATATAAATTTAGAGCCTGAAGATAATTCGGAACCAAAATTAAATAAGGAGACTAATGAAGTGCCTAATGTGTAACGGAAAAACCACTGTTTTGGAATTAAGAACCAGTCCAAAAATTGGGGAAAGGCGACGACGAAAATGTTTAATTTGTGATTTTCGTTTTACGACAATAGAGGTAGTTTATCAAACCAACAATCAACAGAACAAAAAGATACACACTAAAACCAAATTGGGAGAATATTTTTGATGACCTATTTACGCTTAAATTCTGTTCGTGCAAAACAAAGTTTTGTGATCAGGTTGCATTCTTTGATTGGATATTGTGAAAGCGAAATCAATCAAGAAATTACTTTGTATACTTCTTCTTATCATGTCAGTCTTAGCAAGGATAATACTTGGGATAACTGGGATGAATTTGTTGAACAAGTTAAGGCAAATTTTGTAGATACGGAGGATTTTTAAATGCTGACAGATCGCCAAATAGTTACTTTAAGCCTGTTAAATGCTTCGATTGATGCCAATAAGTTTATTCCTTCTGTATGGGCAAAATATCCCTTAGAAGCTAAAGAAGCATTTGAAGAATTGGCTGTAATTGCCGATATTTTTCTGGAAGTCACTGCTGAAATTCCGCATTGTGCGGACCTTGAAAATGATCAGGAATTGCAAGGGATTATAGCCAAACTGAAAAACAATAATCAAACCTTGCAATCAGANNCCTGTAGGTAATCAGCTATCAGTTTAAAATTAAAAAGAGATGAAAAATGATGAAAATTAAGCACAGTGAAGAAAAATTTCAAATGCTGCCACCTGCGCCGGATAAGTGCCAAATCTGTGCAGACAAAGCTCATCGTGATGAATTGCCACATAATCGGGATTCTCTCTACTACCAATTCTGGTTTTGTAACACCTATAAACGCTCTCCGACTTGGGCGGATGCCTTAATTT
>DMPJ01000244.1 GCA_003456035.1 Planktothrix sp. UBA8402 | reverse complement strand
GAATAGGGAATGGGCAATGGGAATTTTTGATAGAAAGTGGGGTGGGGCGGGTTGATTGAGATTATTTGTGGGAATCAAATAGGATTACGGAACCCGCCCCTACAGATTAAAGGGTTAATTCAAGGATAGGTTAACTTATGAAGCCGCTTCAATCCGACCATAGANNGACACCCCGAACTTTCACATCCAAGGATTTTTTCGCACCCAAATCATCATCAGAAGGCTGTTCACTTTCAAAAATTCCAGCGACTTCTCCAGTTTCGCCGTCAATTTTAGAAACTTGTAAAGAAATCTGACCCGCTTTGACTTTGGTATCAGCTAACTTAACATTAGCAGTGCTTAAATTTGCTCCATCGGCGGTTGCAGGTAAAGCAACAGCGTTGTCATAGCCAGCATTCACCCCACGGGATTTAGGATCTAAGAAGTTAGCACCTCGATAGGAAGGAACATTAAAATCTCCGCGTAAATCCGTAGAAGTGTTGATACTAGATAATCCTGGTTTGGAACTCGCCACTAACCCTTTCACAGTGAATAAGAAAGGAACTTCTTCGCCACCTGGTAATAAAACCGTAATCGGTTGGAAATCCATCCCATCCTTTTCTTCAAAGGTGAGTTTACCATCGGAACCGACCAGCAGGTTGCCACCGATTTGATCTAAGCTGTAAGTGAATCGGGTTAATAGACGACCCGGAACAAATTCAGCTTCTTTGCGTTTATTGGCAGATTCTTCTTTGACAAAATAGTTCGTGGGTTGGAGACACAAACCACTAATAGTGTAGGACTTACCACCATCAAGAGAAATAGAACCCCGGGCTGTTTCTGGTAAAGTTGGACAGTTTACGGCCAGTCCTGTATTTCTAATGTCATCATAGGTCAGTAGCTTAGAATCTTTAACCTCTGGGGCATCAGAACAAGCTGTAAGTACAGTTAAACAGATTGCTAATAGTGCAGCAACCAAAGCGCGATATCTCATTTTCAACCTCAATATCCAAAATTGATATGTGAAATTAGGTTTGTGGCGTTGAAATCGTTGTCGGCGATCTAGCCACAAGTCTTAACACTCTTAACACTTCTAGGGTTGCGTTCTGAAACTCCTCTGTCCAAAGACAGGAGGAATTTTGCTTCAACGGAGTTGTTGACGTTGAATCACTGGAGCTATTTGGTAGCTGAAATTTAACCCAATATTGATTCTACACCTTGACATCCTCACAGGGAATCACCGTGGCGTTGGATTATTCCTAAGACTCACGACTTAGGTTTCTGCGACCTAACAACTGCCTCTGCTCTCGAAAAAGCTTTAGCCTTACGTTCGCTACACAGACTGACACGGTGTGTCCCACCGCCAAAAAGGAAACAAACAAATGCTTATTGAGTTAGCTTCATTCACAGATGTGCGCCATTTTATCACACCATAGATAAAAAAAGCCGTCCTAGATGGTTATCCATAAGTTAAACTACTTAAGTTTACTGATCGCCCTCTCTAGTTGGATGTGGGCCATTGATGGGTCTCAATTATGGACAGTCACACTGAATTTGATTTACAAGCTAGGTCAACTCAGCTTGAATTTTTAGCTGAGAAGGTTTTGACATTAGCCAAGACCTCTGAAGGAAATACTCTGGAGATTTTGGCGGTGCTGAGAATTTTAGAACAATTACACCAAGACATCCGAGAAAGTTTATTTCAGCAATCTTTACCTGATAATCGTCAAAAACTCTATCATTTATTACGAGAAATTGAATCCAAAGGAGGTTGGCCTTATATTCCTCGGAGTTCTCTAAAATCTGTGATGGAAAATTTACAGAGGCAATCTCCAGAGGTTTTCTTAGAGGAAAAATTTGAGCCGGATGGCGAGGAAGGAAAAAATCAGGATTGAGGAATTAATTGGTCTTTAATTCCGAGGAAAAAGTTGCCAGAATTTCAAATAATTGACTAACTTTGACTAAATCTTTATCACCAGCAGAACGTTCAACTCCGCTAGATAGGTCAATTCCATCGGGTTTTAACTGTTGCAATGCTTCTTTGATATTATCTGGGGTTAATCCTCCCGCCAGAAACCAAGAACAGGGGGGAGAAAATTGGTTTAAGTTTTGCCAATCTAATCTTTGACCCGTACCTCCTAACTGTTGAGGATTATAAGCATCTAATAATAAAGCATCAATATGATTACAATAGTTTTGAGCTTGGATTAAGGTGGCTGGGGATTTAATCCGTAAGGCTTTGATTAGTTGTATATTAGGAAGAATTTGACGCAGGCGATCGCAAAAATCAGGAGATTCATCACCATGAAGTTGTACACCCGTTAACCCGGTTTCAATCACGGTTTGATAAATTTGATCTACAGTGATATTAGCAAATACACCAATAGTTGGAATCGAGTTAGGTAAATGGTCTATAATTCGGCGAATTTGCTCAGATGTGACATAACGAGGGGAAGAAGGGACACAGATAAACCCTAACATTGTGGCCCCAAGTTGAGCGATGGCAGAACCTTGATCCAGTCGAGTAATTCCACAAATTTTAATTTGCATTTAGGCTTTTGCAGTCGAGTTTACGGTCTGATTCAGCAAGGAAATTCTGATCAAAATTTTACCTTAAATATTAACTTTTTCAACAAATTGGGAGTTTTTAGCGCTAGATTTTTATAATCAATTATTGAAATTAAACAAATTCGTAAATTGCTCAGGAGATAGAAACTTGATTTACACTTCATTACTGATGTCGATACAAAGCAATGTTCCCACCACCGTTAGTTGGTCTGTGGGTGTGGCAATTGTGATGATTATTTCTAACTTGTTAGCAATTTTCATCGGTTTTTATGGCATTTCTAAAGAAAATCGCGGCAAAGGGCCAAATTTACCCGGTTTACCTCGGATGTTTACCGGGTTTGGAGTTCCTGAATTATTGGCAACCGCAAGTTTCGGACATATTTTAGGTGCTGGGGTGATTTTAGCTTTGAGTAACGCTGGAGTTCTTTAAACTCAACTATAGCAGGGAACACCGCAACACCGGAACAGGGGGAAAAGACCTCACCATAAGGTTTTCTGGATCAGTCTTTGGTCTTGAACTAAGGCAATTAATTTTCTGGCTCGAATTCTAGGAATCGAGCCTTTTTATTTTCTAGCTAATTTATTGTCTACATACCTATAGAAAAATGATTAAA
>DMPJ01000430.1:1809-2799 GCA_003456035.1 Planktothrix sp. UBA8402 | reverse complement strand
ATTGCACGGTTTCAACAGACTGTTTTAAGAGTATTACCCCATCCCACCATTGCTTGACTAAATTGACTTTTTGTGCATCTAGGCGTTCTAAATCCAGAATGTCATTGACCAAACGCACTAAGCGTTCGGTATCGTGAATGGCAATATCTAACATTTGTTGGGCTGTTTCCGGCTTGTTTTTGAAGACCCCCGCAGCCAGTAACCCCAGAGAGCCGCGAATCGAAGATAGGGGGGTTCGCAATTCGTGACTGACAATGGAGATAAACTCGTTTTTCATGGTTTCAATAGCCAGACCTTCAGTAACGTCCTCTACTGTTCCGACATAACCGATTAATTCATCTGTAATTGAGAAAATGGGTGCTGACCGCACTCGACCAAAACGAATAGTTCCATCTTCACGGACATAACGAATTTCACGCGAAAATTCCCGCGCTTGAGACACCGCCTTTGACCATTGGGCTGTGATCTCCTCTCGGTCTTCTGGATGAATGGACTGTGACCAACCTTCTCCCAAAGCCTGATCAGAGGTGCAGCCACAAATTTCCTGATACTGTGGATTTGTATAAATACAATCCCCCTGAATATCGGTCATAAAAATGCCTATAGGTGAAGACTCGCTCAGAGAACGGAATTTAGCTTCGCTCTGGCAGAGTGCTTTTTCAGCAAGTTTGCGATCGCTAATATCTAACATCGTGGAGCGACTCATGATATAGTTTCCCGATTCATCTTTAATCGCGGTGGAATTCAAGCTAACCCATCGAGTTGTACCATCTTTGTTGACCATCTCAAATTCCAGATTATTAATCCAACCCTGGGCTTTAAACTTGAGAAAGTTATCCCGAAAAACCTGTTGACTTTCAGGAGTCAAGAAATTTAAAAACGGCTTGTAAAAAATTTCCTCGGGGCTATATCCTAACCAATTGAGTTCCGTGTCATTAATTCGGATGACATTCCCAAAACCATCTAGGGAGTGATAACCACAGGGAGCTT
>DMPJ01000430.1:0-1772 GCA_003456035.1 Planktothrix sp. UBA8402 | reverse complement strand
TCTGCCACCCGTTGCTCCAGGGAGGCATTCAGTTCCTTTAAAGCTATCTCAACCTGTTTGCGCTGGCTGACATCGACCGCAAAAATGATAATCCCACCAATTTCATCTTTAGTGGTATACCAGGGGTGAACCTCCCACCACATCCATTGCTGTGTCCCATCTAAGCGCACAAACAAATCTTCATCACATTTCTCTACCGCTCCCGCTAAACAGCGTTGATGAATTTGTCGCCATTGTTCGGGAATTTCAGGAAAGATATCGTAGTGGGAGCGATTAATCAAAGATTCAACTGATTCCATGCTATATTCATCTACCCAGTGCTGACTTGCCATCAGATAGCGCATATCCCGGTCAAACATAGCAATACCAGCAGGGGCATACTGAACAAATAACCGCAGGATAGCTTCCCTTTGTTGCAAGGCGATTTGGGCTTGTTTGCGCTCTGCCAGTTCAGTCTGTGCTACTTCTAATAGGGCAGCTTGGCCAAGGGCGATGCTGACTTGGATAGCTAACTGCTGCAAAAGTTCGATTTCTGAATCTTGCCACTGGCGCGGTGCTTGACAATGATGGGCCGCGAGTAACCCCCACAATTGATCGCCCTTCATCACCGGGACAACTAAATTTGCCCTAACTTGTAATTTTGTGAGGAATTCAATATGACAGGGACTAATACCGGAATTATAGATATCCGATTTGGCTGTAACTAAACCTTGGATAAAGGGTTGAACGTATTCTTCGCCAATACAAGGATCGTAAATCCCAAGGGGTAAAATCGGCATCCATTCCTGGGCCACCGACTCAACGACAATGGTTCCTCCCCAAGCGGGAGTAAACTTAAATATAATCACGCGATCGGTTTTCAGATAGTCCCGCACCTCATCCACAGTCGTTTGCAGAATATCTGATAAATTCAGTGATTGTCGAATGCGCTGGGTTATTTCCATCACCAAGCGTTGTTGCTCAAATTTCTGTTGCAGCAATTCTCGCGTTTGTTTGCGTTGCTCAATATTTTCCTGAGCTAATTTTTGGCTCAATTGCTGAATCTTTTGTTTGCTATCTCTAAAATTGCTGGTCAGTAGGTTAATTAAACCGGAAACCAGAANNATCGGGGAGGAATAAACCAATAATTGATGGCTGCGGTGGAAAGGACAACGACAACGATCCCCGGCCGCGCGCCGCCATACCAGACAGTCAAAATGATCGCTATATAGAAAAACGCGCCAATGGTGCGGAGCATAAAGGGTTCTAACCAAAGTGTTACCAGTACGGCGATCGCTGTCAAGCCGAGTGCAACTGCATAAGGTGAAAATCGCTGATAAAATTTCATAGGGCACTATTAACCGATTAATCGAGAAGTTTGGGCAAGGTGAAATAAAAGCTACTGCCCTCTCCAACAATGCTTTCCACCCAGAGTTTGCCCCCGTGTTGTTGGACGATGCTTTTAGAGATGGCTAAACCCAAACCCGTCCCACCTTTTTGGCGGGAATCTGAGGCATCCACCTGTTGAAATCGTCCAAAGATAGTTTCTAACTGATCGGCTGGAATACCCCGTCCTTGGTCTTTGACTTCAAATAAAATCTGGTCAGCTTGGTCTTGGACACTGAGCCTAACCGTGGTCTCCGGGGGCGAAAATTTAATCGCATTACTAACTAGATTAACTAAAGTTTGAATAATCCGATCCCGATCTACAAAAACTTGAACAGAAGTTGGTTCAACTGATAGCAATATCTGACTTTCTGCGGCTAAAGATTGCACGGTTTCAACAGACTGTT
>DMPJ01000571.1 GCA_003456035.1 Planktothrix sp. UBA8402 | reverse complement strand
ATTTTCTCGCAACACTTCCCGACCAGGATAAGCTAAAACTAACATGGGTTCATTCACCCCAAGATAGTCTGCTAAGGTCAGTTTCCAATCAAAACGATATTGAGTTTGTCGATCTTTGACATAGATGTGATAGCGAATTAGCCGACCAATTAGGGTATTTTCTGCGGCGACTTTCCCGGTTTCCTGGGAAATATATTGATTTTCTAGGGGTAAATCGGGTAACTGTTGATAAACTTTTTTCCAAATCTCCGAGACTTTCACCCGTCCCGATGGAGATGGGGTTGCTTGAGGGGGTGTTTGGGCGAGTCCGGTGAGTTCCAGACTATCGACAAACCCACCCAAGACTATGAATAGGGTGATAGTAAAGGCGATCAATAGAAAACTTAAGCCTATTGGTTTTTGGGGTTTCCGAGATTTGAACATAAAGCTATCGTTAAAGCATTGTGGGGTGTGAACGACATCGGCGAATGAGTGGGTAGCTGATCCACCGACAGTGTTAACAACACCCGACACCGTAACCGACCGATCTAATGATCCGCAATAATTTGATTTTCGGTCAGTTCATCAGACATTTCAATAATTGCGCGTAAAACGGGTTTTATGGTGTTTTCATCCGCACTATCAAAGTCTTCATACCGACAGCGTTTAGCCCGATTTGCTACTTGTACTGTAATCCGATACCGATTGGTCGCGGCACTGACGAGATCGGCAGCACGACGGGTAATTTCTAGTGAGTCTATTTGATGAAAACGCTTTTGCATGAAGTTTATGATTTCTTAACCCTAGAGTTGTTTCTATTGTATCAAAACTCAAGGAATAGTTTCGAGATCCCTAAATCTTGGTAAAAAAGGCGGACTTAGGGGGATCTAGTTGGGTTAATTAATCAAAAAATTGCCAAATATAGGGGAAGAATCTAGTCAAAAGTTCCTTGAGGTGTTAAGTTTTATCAACGGTCTTGGAAAATAGATAACAACTCTGACCAATTAAACTGTCCATAAATTAGGATTTTCAAGCCAAATGCAAGCAGCGATAAATCCCACCCTGGCTAATTTGTCCATTGTTCCCGAACGTCAACCTCTGAAAGTAGTGGTTTTGGGGGATAGTCTCGTTTATGGATTTGGTGATCCTGAAGGAGGGGGTTGGGTAGAAAGACTGCGGCGTCAATGGATGTCACCGGATACGGCTGGGCCAATTCTTTATAATTTAGGGGTACGGGGAAATCGGGTCATTCAAGTTTGCGATCGCTTAGAACAGGAATTTCGTCATCGTGGAGAACTGCGAAATCGTTTACCTGATGTCAGTATTTTTTCAGTGGGATTAAATGATTCAGCTAGGGTGCAATCGTTTCAAGGTCGCAATTACACCGAATTTAATAACTTTGAAACAACTTTAGATAATATGTTAAATAAAGCTCAAGATTTGTGTAATGTATTGTTTGTGGGAATGGTTCCCGTTGATGAGGCAAAAATGCCCTTTCAAGGCTGTTTATACTATGCTTTAGCCGATCAATTTCGTTACAAAGAAGCTACTCGCCTCGCCTGTTTGGAGCGTAATATTCCCTATCTGGATTTATGGGAAATTTGGCTAAGTCGTGGGGAATATTGGTGGAAATCTCGGTTATGTTCCGATGGTTTACATCCCAATGTCGCCGGATATGAAGCGTTATTACAAGATATTCTTGATTGGGAACCGATTCAAAAATTAGCTGATTAACTCTGTCACTAGATTGCCACTTTTTAGGTTTATTTTTAAGCTTAGTAACAAAACAGTCACCTGTTTCATACAGAATCACCGAAATTCTATCTAGTCAACAATAAAAAAATTACTGAGTAAATTATGAACCGGAGAACCTTTTTGGCTTGGGTTACTGTAGGAACTTTAGCCAGTTCCTTTCCCATGGCTTTAGCAGCTTATTCTAGCTCTGAAAATACCGATAATATTGCCAGTCGTCCTGATGGTTTTATCCCCGCAGGAACAATTAAAGAACTGGATGAGAATGGCTCTATTTTGAATTCTGAACTTCCGGTTTTAATTATTCGTAATCCTGAAAATAAACAAGAAATTTTTGCTGTTGATCCCACTTGTCCCCATTCAGATTGTATGGTGGAATGGGAACCTAGTAAAAAAGAATTTGGCTGTCCTTGTCACACTTCCCAATTTATGCCGGACGGTGAATTTATTAGAGGCCGTGCTGATCAGGGATTAACACCTTATATTGCTAAGATAGAAGGGAATATAATTTTGGTCAAACCTAGTTAATTTAGATGGGACTCAGTGGGAATTGAGTTCATAAATTAATCACTGATATCAAGCAGAAGAAAGTATGTTACAATCCAATAGTGTGGCTTTCTAATACAACTATTTACGGTCAGGGTGTTGAGGATTTAGAAAAATCTCTATTCACAGTCTCTAAAAAATAGATGATTGATGTGAATAAAGCTGACGTAAAAACTAAGTTAATTGACAAAATTTGGTGGTTTTATCCCTCCAAATTAAACTCTAAACCCATTTAATTCAATCAGCATAAGACGGTCTGCGTGAAACAATCAATAAATCTCAAAAATGATATCAGCATTCAACAATGAACTCATGTATACCTCATCTAATTCGCTAAAACCACTTTTAGAATCTCGATTTACAGGAAACCGTTGGAGTTATTTCTGGGGTGAACTTTTAAGTAATAGTGGTTATTTTTTAATCTTAAAAAGTCTCTCAACTATTATTCACAAAAGTTGGCTTGAGTATTTAACTAACCCAACAGAATATTTTTTAATTGTAGCCATGTTAATACAAGCATGGGTTCTTTCTCGTCCCAAGTCTAATAGATTTTGGGGAAATTTGGTCGGGGTTGGTTTGTACACAATCATGGATTTTCCCATAGATGGATTAGAGTATTTTAAAGAACCCATTCATCTGGTATTCTTAATCTTTTCTTTTCTAATTGCTACCCTTCAAGGATTAAGATTTCATAGCAAGTTAAAAGCCGATTGGTTATTTTTTCCTCTGGAAAGTATAACCAGAACTTTAATGATTATTGCCTTCTATGTTGTAGTTGAAATTTCTACGGATTCTGATCGATTATACTGGCAAACGTTTCTGAATTTTCTTCAAAGTAAAACCCACTCATTTTTAACTTTAAGTATGATTTTAATTGGCTTACTTTTGGGGTTACAAGCGTTTCAACTATCACAACAACGAAATCAACTCCAACAGACGGCAAGGTTATTAGGAAATATGGCGGAATGGGGGATGGGAAGTTATATGGTAGCAAGAGCTTTAAATAATCCTGAAGCCTTAGCGTTTCAACAATGTGATCGCACTATTTTATTTATGGATATTCGCGGTTTTACCCAATGGTGTGAACAGACAAAACCAGATATTGCCGCCCAAGTTTTAAACCATTATTATCAAACCGTAGAACCGGAATCTTCACGATATCATCCTTTAAAAGTTACCCTAGCCGGGGATGAAATTATGGCAGTTTATGCCACCCCACAACAGGGAATTAAAGCGGCTCAAGCGATGCAAGCAGCTGCTATAAATGTTCTAAATCCCTACGGTTTAGGAGCGGGTTGTAGCATTCACTGTGGGGAAGTGATTGAAGGATTGTTTGGTGGAAAGGATGTTAGAACTTATACCGTTATTGGAGATGTGGTTAATACGGGTAAACGTTTGGAAGGCATTACTCCGGCTGGAGAAATTACCATTTCTGATGCTATTTGTCAAGCATTAAATCATCAACTAAATGTTCAACGTCGTGAACCAATTTTTGTTAAAGGTAAAGTCGAACCTTTAATAGCTTGGCGTTTAAACTGATAACTGATAATTGATAACTGGTTTAAGGTTTTCTCCACTTTTTACCAAATTCGTCTAAGGTAGCGGGAGAAATTTGACTTTCTAACCACTCTAATGCCGCTTTTTGGTTGGGTAAACCTTTATAATATTTACAGACATCCTGTAATTTAATACTCGGTGGTGGTAGGGTTTGTTGATTCCATTTTTGGGCTAATTCACTCAACAGAGTTGGTGCAATTTTCGCTTGTAACCAGAGCAAACCTTGATCTTGATTGGGTAAACCTCGATAATATTTACAAACATCAATTAACTTAACTGGAACAGTTGGAACTTTGATTTGGTTTCTCCACAGTTTAGAAAATTCTAATAAAATAGGCTGGGGAATTTGTTGCCCGAACCATGTTAATACTTGATCCTGATTCGGATTTCCCTTATAAACTTTACAAATATCAATTAGTTCAATACTGGGAAGGGGTGGGAGAGTTGGTTCGGGTGTCGGTTCGGGTGTNNGGGTGTGGGTGTGGGTTCGGGTGTGGGTTCGACAGTTCCTACGGGGAGGACAAAAGAATCATAAGGCCCCATTAATGCCGTCCAGGTTTTTAACCCCGCGACTCCATCAGCTTGTAACTGTTTTTTTTGTTGAAATTTGATTAAAGCTGTTTCCGTACCCGTACCAAAACTGCCATCAATTATTCCCGGATCATGACCTTGATTTTTGAGCAGATTTTGAATTTTTTCGACTTTTGTTCCTTTATCTCCTTTGCGAATACTTTCAAATAAATTAACATCCACACCCCCACTAATTCCTTCGACTTGACCTTGATCTGTAAATTGCCAAAGTACCCAAGTTTTCCAACCTCCAGGGATCATTGGTTGTTCAGCAGTGGTATAATGGGCAATCCACAGAGGATAATCGGAAAAACGAGTGGTATTGAGTTTTTGCCAAAATCCTGGATAGGTGTAGATAATGGGGCGAAAACCTGTTTCTTTCTCCATTACATCGATCCATTGGGCTGCTCGATCACAAAGGGTTTTGGCATCTACTGTTCCCATGGTTTCAATATCCAAAATTGGAGGCAGATCTCCACTTTGAAGTTTAACATTTTTCAGAAAATGATAGGCTTGTTTAATCGGATCACTATCAGGTTTAAAAAAATGATAAGCACCTCGAATTAAACCGTTGGCTTTTGTTTGTTCCCAATAGCTGGCGAAAACTTGAGCAACAAAGCTTTCTCCTTCTGTTGATTTAATCACAGCAAAGGAAATGCCAGAACGGGCAACGGCTTGCCAATCTACTTTAGGCTGGTAATCTGAAACGTCAATACCCCGAATACTCATTGGTTTAAAAGTTTAGGAATAAGGAAAAAAGAGCGATCGCACCATTAATACTAGAGTTAAAAAGTAACTGACTCTATTCTACCACAACTATTCACCGAGGATTATCACTATGAACAAATTTTTATTCTGGAAAAGGACAATTGAAAGCCGAGTAGGGCAGATTTTATTAATATTAATGGTTTTGGGTTTACCTACTCCGAGTTTAGCCCAATCGGAATCCAATTTCCAGACATTTAAAACCTTTCAAGATTGGTGTTATAATCGTCAGCAGTTATCACCAGAAGCTAAGAGAACTCTCGATGTTTTATTACAACAAGTGGGAACTTCAAATTGCGATCGCGCTGATCAAATGCTTGCCCAACAACAAATTGTAGATTTAAGTACGTTTCTTTTGTCTGATTTAACTCCCTTACAAGGACTAACCCAGATAACAGTATTAAAGCTAAAAAATAATCATATTTCTGATTTGACTCCCTTACAAAGATTGACTAATTTAGAAGAATTGGATTTAAGTTATAACAAAATTATAGATATTAGTCCGTTACAATCCTTAACTAAATTAGTCCGAATTAATCTCAGCTATAATCAAATTACTGATGTTTCCCCACTTCGGAATTTAAAGGTTTTAAATGAAGTCAATCTCAATAATAATCAAATTGTTGAGATTACAGCTTTAAAACCTTTAACTAAACTGCGTTTCTTATTTCTTCAAAATAATCCCCTAATCTCAACTGAATGTCCGATTAGTCCTAAATACATTTGTCGTTTTGATACCTGATTATGATTTATCTTTGGGGAAATTCATCAGAATCTAATTCATCTAATCCTGAATAAATTCGTCTTAACTGAAGGATTAATCCCAGGGTAACTTGCTTCATTACAGTATAGGATATTGTAATTGCCAGGAAAGTTATAATAATCACAACTAAAGGCTTTTTAGTGGTTAAATCATCTAAAGTCTTGAGAAAAACCACATCGGGTTGAGTGACTAAATCCCAGCTATTAAACCGCCGAAATCGTCCTAAATAAACTCCAAGAGCACACAAGATATGGGTCAGAATTTCTGAGGCGAAAATATATTGTTTAGCCCCTTGCTTTTTGAGATAGTGACCTTGATTAATTAATGATAAAACATAGGCTTCTAAACCCGCCATAATTGCAAATACATGGAGAGGAATAAAAATTAGGGTAATCACCCAAACCGAATACCCCGCCCGAATTATCCGAATTAAATGAATAATATCTGTAAGTAGATAGGGCGCATTCGGTAAGAATGCAATAAAAACAATATAGATAATCCACCAACCCCAATTTCGAGCAATAACTTTTCTGCGAAATAGCCAAACACTTAAAACTAAAGGAATAAATGCCAGAAACAGATTCCAAATAATCCAACCACTATGTCGCTCAAATATCTCCAGTGCATTCGCTAACATTTTTCGCATTATGTTTTCGGTTTATTGTAAAATAATTCTCATTTAGTATAACAACTGTATTCTCAATAATTCCATAAACTCTATGATTTTTAGCTTTATTTCTCCGGTGTCGTTGGCAAATTTGATAGTATAATGGACAGGACTTACGCACCCAACCAAANNCTCTAAAAAACCCGGTTTCTCGGGCGACCTGCGTAAGTCCTAATGGAACTGAGAACCAAAAGTCAAACAATACTTAACTTATAAAAATTGCCATGAATCTATTTAAAACAGTTGCTTTACTAGGATTATTAAGCGCCCTTTTAGTAATGATTAGCTATTGGGTAATTGGGGGCACTGGCGGTCTATTGGTGGGTATTATCTTAGCGGCGGTAACAAATTTGGGAAGCTGGTATTTTTCCGATCAAATTGCTCTTAAAGCCTATAATGCCCAACCCGTTACTCCCGAACAAGCCCCAGGATTATATACAATGGTACAACGATTATGCGATCGCGCTAATTTACCCCTACCAGGAATTTATATTATCCCGACTCCGGCGGCTAATGCTTTCGCCACAGGTCGAAATCCCAAAAACGCGGCGGTTGCTGTTACCGAAGGGATTATAAATCTCTTACCCGAAGACGAATTAGAAGCCGTAATTGCCCATGAATTAACTCATGTTAATAATAGAGATACCCTGATTCAATCGGTGGCTGCAACCATCGCTGGAGCTATTTCTGGACTAGCTCAATTTGCCAGTTATTCGATGTGGTTTGGAGGTTCACGGAATCGGAATCAAGGGGGAAATCCCATAGGATTACTATTAACAATAATTCTAGCTCCTCTGGCTGCCACTGTGATTCAATTAGCCATTTCTCGAACTAGGGAATTTTCCGCCGATGCGGGGGCGGCTAAATTAACTGGAAATCCTAAAGCTTTAGCGAGAGCTTTACAACGCTTAGATGCTACAGCTAGACAAATACCCATTGAAGGAAATCCCGCCTTTGAAGCCCTATTAATTATGAATAGTTTTTCAGGACAAACAATGGC
>DMPJ01000014.1:4147-9528 GCA_003456035.1 Planktothrix sp. UBA8402 | reverse complement strand
AACCCCGTATTCCTCGAACAGTAACATTTTATTCCTTTAAAGGGGGAGTGGGTCGAACAACTGCCTTAACCCATGTTGCTTGGATTTTGGCTATGCGCGGTCGAAAAGTTGTGGCTGTTGACTTAGATTTAGAAGCGCCGGGTTTAAGTACAGCTTTTAGTTTAAACCCACTACCAGAATTCGGTATTGTCGATTATTTTTATGAACGTTCTTATTTACCAGAAGGGTTAAAACCTAATATTTTAATCACCAAAATATTTGGAGAAGTTACAATACCTGATGCTACAGGAAGACTTTTTATTGTTCCTGCTGGTTCTTTAAGTCTTGACTACATTTCTAAAGTTGATGATCTTAGAGCAACTACTATTCTTGATCATGGTGAAACCCTCTGGTCTATTTTTAGTCGTGAAATTCAAGAACAGCTAAAACCAGATATTATCTTGGTAGATTCGCGTACTGGAATCAATGAATGGGGTGCTTTATCTCTACTCCAAGCTGCTGATGAGGCGATTATATTTTTGTTTCCAAATGAGCAAAATCGACAAGGAATTGATCTTCTCCTAAAATCACTTAATTCTTTTGGCAAACTGTCAATAAACTTTGTCTTTTCACCTGTTCCCGATCTCAGCGATACTGGAATGGCTAAAGTTACAAAGCTTTGGCGACTTTTGCGCGAAGTAATTGAGGGAGAAATAGATCAAGATGAACTGAGTGAAAATGGGGATGACTCAGATGAGTCTCAATCGGAAATTGCAGAACCATTAGTTATACCTTATCTTCAACCTATTGCTCTAGCCGATCATTATCCTGTAACGGGCTTATTGGATTACTACAATCGAATTGCTAACTTAATTGACGAAGAAACTAATCAAATTCGCTCACAGGAAATTCTAACGGGAACAGATACAGAACAACGCTGGAAAATTATCGAAAGCCTTCAATTTCAAGCATTAAACGCGGCTGATCCCAAACAAGATTTGAATTTACTCTTTCAGAAAACTGCTAATTTTGACAAATTTTTAGATGAAACAACTTGTCTGATACGCGGTCGAAAAGGCACGGGAAAAACGGCACTTTACTTACTTCTATTAAAACATGAATCTAAGGCTAAACAGTTAGCTCGTGGTCGATTAGATTCCGTAACTTTCCTTTCTGGTCATGGAGGATTTCAGAACAGTCGCCCAACACGCAACGAATTTCAAATTATCAATGATAATTTAACAGGTAATAATGGAACCTGGGAGGCATTTTGGCGAGCATACCTAATACTGCGATTATTCCAAGAAAACAGTTTAAAACTGCCAGATAAAGGGGGACAGAAAACTAAATTTGAAGGTTTACGCGAAATTCTGAAAGGACTATCACGCGAAAACTGGCAGTCTGAACATACTAGAGCATTAATTCAATTATCAACTGATCTAAATTTGAGACTTGTTTTACCTGATGTCTTAGATATTCTGAACAAACAACAATTCGATCAAAATCAAACCCTTTGGCTTTTATATGACGATTTAGATGAAGATTTTCCCGAAAGAAATGGAGTTAGACAACAAGCTTTAACGGGTTTATTTCAACTGATTCAGGCTTGTGATGCCCGTCGGTTAACATCTATTCGATTTAAAATTTTTCTGCGAGAAGATATTTGGAATCGTTTGAACTTTGACAATAAAAGCCTCTTAAATGGACGGGATCTATTTTTGCAGTGGACAAGGATTGATTTCTTGCGATTAGCCCTTCGTCAAGCCATGCAATCACGAGATTTTAAAGAGTTAGTAGATCGTTCTGCATCTGTGGAAAATATTGATAATGCTAATGAAGAAACCTTAAATCGAGCCTTAGATTTCTTGTGGGGGATTCGTCGCAGATATAGCGATAAGTCTAAATATGTTGATCAATGGGTTTATGAACGTTTATCAGACTCAAAGTATCTCGCCTTTCCCCGCAGCTTAAGTGCTTTACTTCAAGGAGCAAAAGAGCATGAGCTAACTTATAAAGAACAAACATCTGTTAAGTATCCAACTGATCGTTTACTCCGAGGAACTTCTCTGGAGATTGGTTTAGAAAAGGCTTCAGAGGAACGTTGTGATGCAATTAAACAGGAATATCCTGAGTTATGCCAATTTTTTGAAGCCCTAGAAGGTGTTCAATCTTTACCATCCAGAGAACAACTTGAACAAGTATGGCAAAAAAGCGCACAGGAAATATATCCTGATTTCGATGAATTTGCCAATTTTTTAAGCGAAATTGGTCTAGCTAAATGGCGAGAAAAAGAACAACGTTATGGGTTTCCTGATATCTATGTCTATGGTTTCAAGATGATTCGTACAGGTACGAAGTAGTAAATTAGGTTTCTCAATTTCCTCCAACACAGAATTTAATTTGTTTAAATAGCCTATAAATAAAATTATTTGTCTTCTCAAGAAATTAAAGCCAGAACTTTGTTTTTTACACGAGTTGATAGTTGCAAACTATAGCAATGCTTGTTTATGATTGCTATAGTATAGAAAAGAAAGACTAAAGTTGGCTGATTTAAGGTTGGAGCGATCGCATTATGCCCATCTCTCGCTATTTACTGTTAATTTTTGGAATTTGCCTAATTTTAGGCTTAATGATTTGGCTGGTGAGTTCCCTATCGGCTCTTTATAGTCAGGTGATTTGGTCAGCTAATCCTATTTTAGCAAATTTGCTACTTTTGTTGTTAATTATATTGTTAGGATTGGCAATTTTTGCCTTTTTTTATTATACTCGATTCTTCCAAAAATTAGGAAAATCTCGCAAAAAACGGCGACCTTTAAAAATACCTTTAGACAAAATAGAAGCTGCGGAAGCATCGATCAAATCTGTACAAGAACAGGTAACTCAAATTCAGGATGAAGTTGCTAAAAAAGCCTTGTTAAGTCGTTCTCAAGATATGGCTTCAGAATTAGCTAAAGGTAATATTCAAGTTGTTGTATTTGGAACAGGTTCGGCGGGAAAAACTTCTTTAGTAAATGCGTTAATGGGTCGGATGGTGGGTAAGGTAAATGCACCGATGGGAACTACGGAAGTGGGGGAAACTTATCATTTAAAATTAGATGGAATTGAACGGGAAATATTAATTACAGATACCCCAGGAATCTTAGAAGCGGGAATAGAAGGGTCTGAGCGGGGAAAGNNAAATAGCCGGGTCTGAGCGGGGAAAATTAGCGCGTTCGGTGGCGACGGATGCTAATTTATTATTATTTGTTTTGGATAATGATTTAAGACAATCGGAATATCAATCTTTACAAGCATTAGTTGAAATTGGCAAGCGATCGCTAATTATTTTAAATAAAACCGATTTGTATACAGAAGCGGATAAAAATATTATTTTGGCTAAACTTAAAGATCGAGTTAAACCATTTTTAGATGGAAATGATGTCATTTCTATCGCAGCAAATCCCCAATCAATTAGATTAGAAACGGGGGAAATAATTCAACCGAAACCGGATATTATGCCCTTAATTCGACGGATAGCAATAATTTTAAGATCCGAAGGGGAAGAATTAATTGCGGATAATATTTTATTACAATCCCAACGCTTAGGAGAAGAAGCCAGACTGTTAATTGATAGCCAACGAAAACGGGAAGCAGAAAAAATCGTTGAGCGGTTTCAATGGATTGGTGCGGGGGTAATTGCGGTAACACCTTTACCCGTAATTGATTTAATTGCTACGGCGGCAGTTAATACCCAAATGGTGATAGAAATTGGTAAAATATATGGGTGTGAATTAAATGCTGATCGGGGTCGGGAATTGGCGTTATCGTTAGCGAAAACCTTGGGTAGTTTAGGGGTAGTTAAAGGGGTGATTCAGTTAGTTTCAACCGCCTTACAATTGAATTTAGCAACTTTAGTGGTCGGACGGGGAATTCAAGCGGTGAGTGCAGCTTATTTAACCAGAATTGCGGGTAAAAGTTTTATTGAATATTTCCGCCATGATCAAGATTGGGGAGATGGAGGGATGACGGAGGTGGTACAACGACAGTTTCAGTTAACTCGTCGGGATGAATTTGTGAAACAATTTGTTCAAGATGCTTTTGCTAAAATTATTGAACCGCTTAATTTTAATTCTACTGAATTGGAGGAGGAAGAATTACCAATTGAAGCTGATATTAAACCGTTATTAAAGCGTTATTTGGATGATTGGGACGAGGACAATACTGTTGATCGTCCTGATTGGTAATTCGTAATTCGTAATTCGTAATTCCCTATTCCAGTTGTAGTTGTCGTTCAACTTTAACTAAAGTGCGATCGCCTCTAATTAATTGATATTCTGCTTTCCAAGTTCCAGGAGTTAAAGGTTGTTGAGGATCATTTTTTTTCCCAACATAACCGATCCAAGTTTTGCTGGATTCATTAGCAAAATTTTCATTATTTAAAACTTTTTGTCCCTGGGGATCATAGAGATTAAAAATCATTTTATCCCCGGTTAATACCCCATAAACCTGTACCCAAAATAACAACGCCGGAATATTTTGAGGTAGAATAGTTTGATTAAATTTACCTTGCCATAATTCATTCATTGTGGGAGGTTGATCGGCAAATCCAGCCCGAATTAATCCCGTGGGAATATAGGCAAAAGACTGTTCCCAAATCGGGTTACGAGTGACATTACATCCGGCCGTTGCTGCTGGCCCAACAAACGGATCAATCACTTTTCCCTGATAATTAATAGTCAGATGAACATGGGGAAAGGATGCCAAACCAGAAGCTCCAACTACTCCTAAAACCGTGCCTTTTTCGACCTTATCCCCAGGTTTGACTTGCACACTTCCTTGGCGTAAATGACAATATTGAGTTTCCCAGCCAGTACCATTAGGAATAGAACTATGGTCAATGACAATACCATTGCCACATTCTTTCCCTTCCACGGCTTTTTGATCCGCTTCAGTTTCAATCCGTTTATCAACTATCCCATCCCGCACACGCAAGACCTTTCCCGCCTGGGCCGCCAATACGGGCACTCCTCTGGCCATTGCCTGTTCGTCGGGGATGGCGAAATCCGTGCCTTTATGACCATCGTAGGTTTGACGTCCACAGCCAAAATCAACGGCATTGGGACTCGGATCTCGATCAGGGTATAACAAAATAAAGCAATCTTGGCCCAATTTGCAATCAATCGGTTGAGCAAAACTAGGATTTTGGGTTTGGGTAATCAGTTGTTGGGTGATCCCTTGGGCCATTGTCTGAGCTTGTTGCAGAGAAGACTCAGCCGTTTGAGTGACGTCAGGACTCCAACAACTGACTAATACCGTTAACCCCAAAGTCAGGCAGAATGCGATCGCGTATTTTTTAGCCGTTGAAATCCTCATAATTTAACCCCGTAGTAAGCCCTTCAGGGCTGTCTTTTGAGTCCTGAAGG
>DMPJ01000014.1:0-4020 GCA_003456035.1 Planktothrix sp. UBA8402 | reverse complement strand
GAAGGACTCACTACAATTTAACGGAATATGATATCTGATTGTAAGGTTAAACTGAGGTCTTGACTCGGATTAATCACCACCACATCCACTTTACTCCGTCCAACGAAGACTCCGGTAATGGCGCCGAGTCCCGCACCGACTAAAACTTCTTCCGTGGCGATCGCATTATCCCCAGCTACCGCACCAATGGCTGCTGCGGCTGCGGCTCCAACGGCTGCCCCACCGACAATAGATTTCGCCGAGGCTCCTTTGCGGACAGTTTGGGTGCGAGTCACAATTTGAGAATTCGCATCTAGGCGAAACCGTTGTCCGGCACTAATAATCACTTCACTGGCGACAAATTGAGAACCCCCGGAAGCGGGTTTTAATTGTCCGACAATTTCAGCGCCCGCCGGAATCCAAACCCGCCCCTGACTGGTAACAATATCCCGTGCTACTGTAATCGTTAGGGGAACGGTTTCATTAGGCATAAGCACGATTTTTTCGGCTTCCGGGTATTCTACCGGAATCTGGGTTCCCGCTAAAATTCTATCCCGTTGTAATGTATTAGGAAAGGCTTGAGCCGTTGCTGGAATTGCTTGCAGCAGGGGTGCAGCCACAGATGTTGTTAAACCCAAAGCGAGGAAAACCGACAGTCCTGAACGTGATAATTTAGAAATTAACATACACCAAAACATCCTTATTTTTTCAAGATCTGATTTAACTGTTATAACCTAATAGTCGATATAATCGCTCGATTGTTCCTATTTAGATCAAATTTGATCGGACAGAACTGAAATTAAAGCTATAATAGACATAATTTTTAAGAGACAAATTGTTTAATTTTAGTTAGGAGGTAGATCATGGGATTAATTGATGGCTTGTTAGGTAATGCTGCTGAAATCGATCCGGTAAAATTGCAATCTGAACTGGCAAAACTTTTAGCTGAGGGTGAGTCTGTAGAAAGAGCTTATCAGTTAATTCGAGACTTAATTGTATTTACCAATAAACGATTGATCTTTATTGATAAACAAGGAATCACCGGAAAAAAAATTGAATATCATTCTATTCCTTACCGCAGTATTATTCATTTTAGCATTGAAACATCGGGACACTTTGACCTTGATGCGGAGTTAAAAATCTGGATATCTGGAAGTTCTGCACCCATAGAAAGGGAGTTTAATAGAAGGCTAAATATCTATGAAGTTCAAAGTGTTTTAGCCTATTATGTATTGAAATAAACCACAATTTTATGTCATCTTTAAGGTAATTCACTTTTAATCAAAACAAATAAACTCCCGTCTCCCCCTCGACCAATACGGAAATTCTCGTCAAGATAAGTAATTTCTAAACTGGGAATGCGTCCAACGGGATTTTTTGCCGGGACAACCCGGGCAGGTTCTAGTTGAGGAGTTTTGACCCCTAAAATATTAGAAATGGCTAAATAACGTTGTTGAAAGTAAACATTTAGGCGGTTATCTGGTAAGTTATTATCATCACGGACAATTTCAAAATTAGCCGTTACTTTCACATACCCAGAAATTAATCCTAATGGATGTTTGACGAAGGCTTGATTCAAAAAACTACCCGAAGCGACATCAATAATTTGATAGATTTTCCCAACTTTTAAACCTAAAGGCAGTGAAGCTAAATTACGAATTTCTCGGGCTGTAGAATAGAGAAGTAACCAAGCTCCATCTAATAATAATGGTTTAAATAGTAAGGGTCGATAGTTGGGGTTTTTAGCCTCTAATTGAATCACCATCGCCTCAATTTCTGCTGCGAGATTGGGTTTAATTTTGCTGTTGGTAACGGGAGTTCCTTCTATCCCTCCAAGTTGGGATTGAATTGATTCAATCTTAGTAATTAATTGTTGTTTTAAGTCGGTTTGGGTTAACATCATGAATTTCATTCAGATTATCTTTTGAATAAATCGAGTTTTAGCTAAGATATATTTTAGATGATTTCAGGGAAAAATGTAAGTATCTTGGTTTTTTCGGACTTACTGTGCTAACTTCACTTAAATTCATCTTGAAGCCTTTTTGCTACATCAGGTATTGAGATGATTTACGGCCTTAGCTGATATACAGTTATAATAAGAGGGTAACTCAAGCTGAAAGTAATAAAAAATGAATTCAATCCCATTTATTCAATTTAAAAACAACATCCAAGACTTTCTTAAACAAGTCATCAGTCAACATACTCCTCTCAAAATCACCGATCAAAATAGTGGAGATTTTATTATTATTAGTGCTGAAGATTGGGAACAACAACAAGAAACCTTATCTGTTTTACAAAATAGCTATTTAATGGAACAAATTACCTATTCTATGGCAACCCATACCCAAAATAAAGGCTACTCTCCCAATCAGGAAGAACTAGATGAGATACTTAGTATTTGAGGGCAACACCTGGGAAATCTATGAAGAACTGAGGCAAAAAGACAAAAACCTCCATAAAAATCTTTGTAAGATTATCAAAGAAATGTTGAGAGATGATCCCGCTAAAGGACTGGGAAAACCAGAACCGTTAAAACATAATTTATCGGGGTTGTGGTCAAGAAGAATTTCTCAAAAAGATCGTCTAATTTACAAATTTGATGATCAATATGTTTATATTTTTGCCATTGGAGGTCATTACGAGCAATTGAAGTAAAATTTAAGTAATTTTAGTGCGAGGTAGGAACAGGCAAAGATTTGAGAATTTATTCTACAATCACTGACGCTGTTCTTCATGACCCCATCTTTAGTTAAATAAGGAATAAGCAATGGTAACAATTCCTATTGCCTATCTTAACGTCGTGAGAGGACTCCCGCCGAGCGCGTTAGCTTGGCGGTGAGATGAATCACGACCAAAGAAAACATGAGCGATAGCGAATTCAATTTAATTTTCTGGAGTTGCCTGTTGCTCAACATATTTTTTTAACTGTTCAACTGTAATACCACCACAACTAGCAACAAAATAAGAGCCTGTCCAAAAACAAGGTTTATTGTAGAAATACCTTGATGCCAATAAAGGAAATTCTTTGCGAATCAGCCTACTACTAACAGTTTTAAGATTACCGATCAATACTGACAGAGGCTGATCCGGTTTATAGTCGATCAACAAATGTACATGGTCTGACTCGCCGTTAAATTCTAGTAACGTACAATCCCATTTTTTCAGCGTATCTTTAAATATTTCCTGTAGCCTGACCAAGATATCCTTGTCAATAGCCTTCCTCCGATACTTTACGACTAATACAATATGAGCGTTAAGCCTGTAAACAGATCTAAAACCGTGATGATACATGGTTGACACTTTTGAGCATTAAATGTTATCCTAACAGAAGATGATTAATATGTAGCGACCATGTTAAACGCTCTCAAGGTAAGACTGTATCCAAATAAAGAACAAGAAGTAGCTTTAGCTAAAAATTTTGGCTGCTGTCGCTTGGTTTGGAATTATTACCTAGAGAAGACTAATAACCAGTATAAGGAAACAGGAAAAGGGTTGAGTTATTGCGAGATGGCTGCATATTTAACCCAACTTAAAAAGCTGCCTGATTACTTATTTCTACAAGAAGCTACTGCTGCTACATTACAGCAATCATTAAAGAATTTAGAATCGGCTTTCAAGAACTTCTTTCAGAAAAGAGCCAAATTTCCTAAATTCAAAAGCAAACATAAAAAACAATCAATTCGTTATCCCGAAAGTTGTTCAATCAAAGGAAACGGTGTCAAACTTCCCAAGTTAGGGATTGTTAAAGCCAGAATCCCAAAAACAATTAGCAGTAAAATTAAATCTGTTACCGTTTCCAAAACAAGTACAGATAAATATTTTGCTGCTATTTTGTTTGAAACTGACGATTTAACCCTTAATAAAACCGGGAAAATCTCAGGGATTGATTTGGGGTTAACGAGTTTAGTGACAGTGTTTGATGGTGAAACTTATCGGAAAGTTGATCCGATTAAACCCACTAGAAAATACGCCCAGCGATTAAGAAGGAGGCAACAAACACTATCACGAAAAACGAAAGGTTCTAATAACCGTAAAAAGCAA
>DMPJ01000269.1:11429-11736 GCA_003456035.1 Planktothrix sp. UBA8402 | reverse complement strand
AGTAATTCAACAAAAGTATAAATTGCTGTACAACCGCTTACTGTTAAGCAGTCATAAATTTTTTCTTGCTTTTTAATCAGTTCTTCGGATAAAAGATGCTGACTAGAAAAAGCTCTCATAATATCTTCAATAGCCGCGATTAATAGTTTGGGTTCAGGATTTTCTTCTTCTAAAACAACTTCCAAATAAACTGCTGCTTCTTGAGGATCTTTGAGAGATTCTATAAAAGCATCTTTCCAGCTATCACTAATGGGAGTTTTAACGTCTTGCATAGTAGTTTCTCCAGTATTCTTTGGCTTTTTCAATA